>NZ_PCZU01000230.1:18372-44878 GCF_002887785.1 Rhodococcus sp. ENV425 | reverse complement strand
CCTCCGTCATCGCTGCCTCCGTCATCGCTGTCTCCGTCATCGCTGCCTCCCTCACCGCTCCGCCGGCTGGATGGACACGACGCCCATGCCGTCCCACCGCAGCGAGAACGCCTCGCCGCTGCCCTGACCGACGAACGTGCGCCACGAGACGTCGGTGACGAACGACTGGCTCAACTGTCCCTTCGCGCACACGAACGCGTCCGGGTCGACGACGAGCGGGTACTGCGGCGAGACCTCGAGGTGGATCAGTGGGCCACCGGCCGACAGCAGCGCGACCTGCCCGCTGCCGGTGACCGTCGTGGTGAACAGGCCCTGGCCGCTCATGTTGCCGCGCACCCCGGCGAACGTGACGTTCGTGGTGAGGTTGCCGTTCAGGGCGAGCAGTTGCTCCGACTCGACCTGCAGCGTCTCGTTGTTCAACTCGAGCACCGTGACGTCCTGCCCCTGGTGGGCGAGATAGACCACGCCGTTGCCGGCGCACTCCATCAGCGACAGGCCCTCACCCGTGGCCCGCTGCCGCAGGCCGGCCAGCACGCCCTCGCCGCCGCCGAATCCGGCCGACTTGAACTGCACCTGGCCCTCGTACGCCACCATCGACCCCGACAGTGCCCGGATGCTGGTGTTGTTCAGGTGCGCCTCTATGACCCGTTTCGATCTCTCGACCAGTCGCATGCGCGAACACGATAGACGCTCGGCCGCCGGTGCGCCCTTCCGGCTCGCGCCCGCCCGATGCGGACACCCCACAATGGGTGCGTGCCCGATGTTCCCGACCGGACCCTGCTCGGCCGCGCCTTCGCCGTGCTGGGCGCGTTCACCGCCGAGCGCCCGCGCCTGACCCAGTCGGAACTGAGCCGCCGGACCGGGCTTCCCCTGCCGACGGTGTTCCGGCTGTGCGGCCAGCTCGTCGACGCCGGGGCACTCGAACGCCGTGCGGACGGCAGCTATCAGGTCGGGGTGCGGGTGTGGGAGCTCGGCGCCCTCGCGCCCCGCGCGCACGGCCTGCGCCAGGTGGCGATGCCCTATCTCGAGGACCTGTTCGACGCGACCCGGGAGAACGTGCAGCTGGTCGTCCGGGAGGGGCTCGAGGCGCTCTACGTCGAGCGGTTGTCGGCGCGCGGTGCCGTGGCCGTGGTCGGCCGGGCGGGCGGCCGGCTGCCGCTGCACGCGTCGAGCGGTGGGCTGGTGCTGCTCGCCCACGGCGGGCCCGAGCTGCTGCAGGAGGTGCTCGATGCCGGGCTCGAACGGTTCACCCCCGCCACGATCACCGACGAGGCCCGGTTGCGGCGCGTGCTCGACGGCGTCCGCCGCACCGGCATCGTGATCTGCCGCGAATACCTGAACGTGGGCACGATGGCGATGGCGGCACCGATCCGGGAGCGTTCCGGCCGGGTCGTCGCGGCGATATCGGTGGTGGTGTCGATCGATGCGGATCCCGCGCCGTTGATCCCGGCCATGCGAGCGGCGGCGAGCGGCATCTCCCGGCGGCTGACCTGAAAGCCGTCTTTCGCTGAGTGAAAGTGGGGGGTGACGACGTGGACCTTCCTTCGGGACAGTGAGGGTCGTCACCGCTTCCCGATCCCGAGGAGTCCCCCATGAGCGAATCCCGCACCCAGGTCGCCGTCGTCGGCGCCGGCCCCGCCGGGCTGATGCTGTCGCACCTGCTGCACCTGCGCGGCATCGAGTCCGTCGTGCTCGAGGCGCGCTCGCGGGAGGACATCGAGGCCACCATCCGCGCCGGCGTGCTCGAGCAGAACACCGTCGACCTCATGGTCGAGACCGGCGTCGGCGACCGGCTGAAGGCCGAGGGTTACGAGCACCACGGCGTGGAGTTCCGTTTCGGCGGCAGGGGTCACCGCATCGCGTTCGACGAACTCGTCGGGCGCGCGGTCACCGTCTACCCGCAGCACGAGGTCAACAAGGACCTCATCGCCCGCCGTCTCGCCGACGGTGGCGACCTCCGCTTCGGTGTCTCCGACGTGCAGGTCCACGACCACCTCACCGATCGGCCGTACCTGACCTACACCGACGCGCAGGGCAACCCGCAGCGCCTCGACGCGCTGCTCGTCGCCGGCTGCGACGGCTCGCGCACCGGCACCCGCGGTCTGATTCCGGCGCCGCAGGTGCGCACCGACCACTTCCGGCAGTACCCGTTCGCCTGGCTCGGCATCCTCGCCGAGGCGCCCCGCTCGTCGGAGGAACTGATCTATGCCCGGCACGAGCGGGGCTTCGCACTGATCTCCACCCGCACCGCCGACGTGCAGCGGCACTACCTGCAGGTGGACCCGGACGACGACGTCGCCAACTGGTCCGACGACCGCATCTGGAGCGAACTGCACGCCCGGGTCGACGGGGAGGGGGCCGAGGTCAAGGACGGCCGGATCTTCGAGAAGTCGATCCTGCAGTTCCGCAGCTTCGTGTGCGAGCCCATGCAGCACGGCAACCTGTTCCTCGCCGGCGATGCCGCGCACACCGTCCCGCCGACCGGCGCCAAGGGGCTCAACCTCGCGGTCGCGGACGTGTTCGTGCTGGCCCGTTCGATGGACGAGTACCTCACCCGCGGTGAACGCGGCCGGCTCGACGGTTACACCGCGGAAGTGCTGCCGCGCGTGTGGCGGGCCCAGCACTTCTCGTGGTGGATGTCGTCGATGCTGCACGCCCACCCGGGCAGCAGCCCGTTCGACAACAAGCGCCAGGACGCCGAGCTCGACGCGATCACCCGTTCCGTCGCCGGACGCACCCTGATCGCCGAGCAGTACACCGGGTGGCCCCTGGTCTGACGCGCCGACGCCCTCCGCGCGCAGCCTGCTCCGGGTCGAACGGGAGCTTGTCGCGCCGAGCGGGCCGTGACGGCGGCGTCGGCCGAGTAGCTCCGACGACAAGTTCCCGCTGGACGCGGAAACCCCCCGCTCGTCGGCCGAGTGCGGACCGTCAGTACGACGCGCGGCCGCCGCTCGCGTCGTATACGGCGCCGGTCGAGAAGCTCAGCGCGTCCGAGGAGAGCCAGGCGACGAGTTCGGCGATCTCGTCCGGCCGGCCCATCCGGGCCATCGGCGTCAGGCTCTGCGACCGCGCCAGGATCGCCGGATCCGTTCCGGCGTTCATCGGGCTCTCCACCGCCGCGGGCGCAACCACGTTGGCGAGCACCCCGGTCGTCGCGATCTCCTTGCCGAGCGACTTCGTCAGCGCGATCACCGCGGCCTTGGATGCCGAGTAGGCGCTCTGCTTCGGATTGCCGTCCTTGGCCGCGATGCTCGCCAGGTTCACCACCCGGCCCCAGCCGGCGCCGATCATCGCGGGAACGAAGGCGCGGCACGCGAGGAACGTGCCGTCGACGTTGATGCGGAACGTGCGGTGCCAGTCGGACAGCGCGGTGTCGACCAGCGGCGCCGAGGGTCCCACGACGCCGGCGCTGTTGACGAGGATGTCGACCCGGCCCAGGCGTTCTCGCAGCCGTTCGACGGCGGCGGGGTCGGCGACGTCGACGCATTCGTCGGCGCCGTCCGCGATGTCGGCGGTGACGACCCGGACGCCCGCGACGGACAGCCGCCTCGCGCAGGCCGCGCCGATTCCGCTCGCCCCGCCGGTGACGAGCGCGGTCGCGCCCGAGGGATAGGTCACCATACGGCTGCTCCTCGCCGGTGTGTGGATAGTAGTCTGAATCCATGTGCGAAATCGAAACAATCGGAGACGCACCATGTATGAATCTGGATATACGGCTGTAGGTGCAGTCGTCAAGTCCCCGAAGGGATCGACATGGAGATCCGCTGGCTTCAGGCCTTCGTCGCCGTCGCGGAGGAACTGCACTTCGGCCGGGCCGCCGCCCGCTTGCAGATGGCGCAGTCACCCCTGAGTCAGACGGTGCGCAAGCTCGAGAAGGACCTCGGTGTGCCGTTGTTCGAGCGCAATACGCGCAGCGTCGCCCTCACGGCGGGCGGTCACGCCTTCCTGCCCCACGCCTACCACATCCTCGAAAGCGTCGAGACGGCACGGCAGGCCACGCGCGCGTCCGCCGGCGGCGTGTACGGCCGCATCAAGATCGGGTTCACCGGTGTGCTGAACCATCTTTCGCTCCCGCCGCTGACCCGGGCGCTGCGACAGCGTTACCCGGACATCGAGCTCGACCTCGTCGGCCGCATCATGACCCGCGAGGCGGTCACCCAATTAGAGAGTGGTGCATTGGATCTCGCGTTCGTCGGGCTGCCGGTCCAGTCCACGGCGGTGGCCACCCGGCTGATCCGCCGCGAGTCGTTCGGTGCCGTGCTGCCCTCCGACCACCCGCTCGCCGGAGAGCAGGAGATCGACCTGCACGAACTCGCGGACGACGGCTTCATCACCACCCCGTTGTCGGCGGGGTCGGCCCTGCAGGAGAGCGCCATGCGTGCGTGCCTCGACGCGGGGTTCCGCCCGCGCGTGGTCCAGGAGATCACCGACCCGTACATGATCCTCGTGCTCGTCTCGGCCGGCGTGGGGGTGGCGTTGATGACGTCGAGCATCGCGACGATCACGCCGCCGGGCACGGTCTTCGTCCCCCTCGCCGGAGAATCCGTCTACATGCACCACGGGATCGGCTGGTCGCCCAGGCGCGTGTCGCCGGCGCTCGAGGTGGCCTTGAAGGTCGCCGAGGAGATTCTTCCCACGCCCGATTGAGACGATAAGGGTCTTTATCTGAGACTTTTTCAGTGTTGGACGCTGCATAGTGCGGCGTGTCACGCTCGTCTCGTTCCGGCGACTGTGAGGGCCATCACCGAGTGGCCGACTCGGCGTCCGTCGGATCCTGGGACGAAAGGAACGCCATGGCGAACACGCACGCTGCCGGCCCCGACGGACGACCGAACGAGAACGCCCGCCGGGCGGCCATCTCCGGTTTCCTGGGCAGCACCCTGGAGTACTACGACTTCTTCATCTACGGCTCCGCCGCAGCCCTCGTCTTCGGGAAGATCTTCTTTCCCGGCGACGGAGCCACCTCGACGCTGCTGTCGATCAGCACCCTCGGCGTCGCATACATCGCCCGCCCGCTCGGCGCCGTGCTGTGGGGGCACTGGGGCGACAAGTTCGGCCGGCGCAACGCCCTCCTGGCCTGTCTGATGCTGATGGGCATCGCCACGTTCGTCATCGGCTGCCTGCCCACCTACGAGCAGATCGGCATCGCCGCGCCGGTGATCCTGGTGCTGCTGCGCCTGCTGCAGGGCCTGTCGGCCGGTGGTGAATCCCCGGGCTCGTCGTCCCTGACGCTCGAGCACGCCCCGGCGCACCGGCGCTCGTTCTTCACGTCGTTCACCATGAGCGGCATCATGTTCGGCATCGTCATCTCGAGCCTCGTGTTCATTCCGGTGGCATCGCTGCCCGACGAGGCGCTGTACTCGTGGGGCTGGCGGGTGCCGTTCTGGCTCAGCATCGTCGTCACGGTGGTCGCGGTGTGGCTGCGCCGCAAGCTCGACGAGCCCGAGGTGTTCGAGGAACTCCAGGAGAACGGCGAGACCGCCACCCTGCCGGTCGTCGAGATGTTCCGCTCGCACTGGCGCACCGTCCTGCGGATCAGCCTCAGCGCCACGTTCGCCATGATCAACACGATCGTCAACGTCTTCGCACTCGCCTACGCCGTGCAGGTCGAAGGCTTCGAGCGCTCCACGATGCTGTGGGCGATCGCCGCCGCCAACTTCGTGGCGGTACTCAGCCAGCCCGTGGCCGGGCTCCTCGCGGACCGGATCGGCCGCAAGCCGGTGTTCGTGTTCGGTGCCCTCGGCTCGGGCGCGATGGTGTTCGCCTTCTTCCACGCCATCGGAACCGGCAGCACGCCACTGGTGTTCGCCTCGGGGATCGTGCTGATCGGCTTCTTCTACGCCATGCCGAACGGTGTCTACCCGGCCTACTTCCCGGAGCAGTTCCCGGCCCGGGTCCGGTACACGGGCATGGCCGTGAGCCTCATGCTCGGTCTGCTCGTCGCCGGATTCACACCCGCCGTCGCGCAGATGCTCTCGGCGGGGGACACCAGCAACTGGGCCCCGGTCGCCTGGATGTGCCTGGGCTTCGCGGTGCTGTCGTCGATCGCCGCCCTCACCGGTCCGGAGACCTACCGCACCCCCACCGAGGACCTGGGCGAGCGTCGCCCGGCGCCGGCGGCGCGACCGGCGCAGGAACTCGTCCGCAGCGACGTCTGACCGGCCACCGAGCCCCGGCGCCCGACGCGCCGGGGCCACGGCCCGTCCCACCCCGTAGGAGTAACCGTGACCCCGTCCACCGCCCGCCACCGCATCCGGCTCGTGGGGGCAGGCATCGCCTCGTCCCTGTCGCCGGCCCTCCACGAGCGCGAGGCCGCCGCACTCGGTGTGAGCGACTACCGCTACGAACTGCTCGACCTCGAGGCGGAGAACGTTCCCGTCGAACGCACCGGCGACCTGGTGCGCGCCGTCGTCGCCGGCGGCTGCACCGGCCTGAACATCACCCACCCGTGCAAGCAGGTCGTCATCCCGGCCCTCGACGGCCTGTCCGACAACGCCCGCCTGCTCGGCGCGGTCAACACCGTCGTCGTCCGGGACGGGCGCCTGATCGGCCACAACACGGACCACAGCGGATTCCTCACGGCGCTGCGCCGCGGGCTGCCCGATGCCGCCCTGGATGCGGTCGTGCTGGTCGGTGCGGGCGGTGCGGGCTCGGCGGTGGCCTACGCGCTCGCCGCCGCGGGTGTGGCGGACCTGCGGATCGCCGACGTGGACACCGCCCGCGCCGCGGACGTCTGCGCGCGACTGTCCACCGCCTTCCCCGCGACACGGGCCACGGCTCTGCCGGCGGAGGCGATCCCCGCCGCCCTGCGCACGTGCACCGGGGTGGTCAACGCCTCGCCGATCGGCATGGTCGGCCACCCCGGAACGCCGTTCGACACCGGCGCCCTGCACCCCGGGCTGTGGGTCGCGGACATCGTCTACCGGCCGATCCGAACCGAGCTGATCGCGGCCGCAGCGGTTCTCGGCTGCGACGTGCTCGACGGCGGGCAGATGCTCGTCGCCCAGGCCGCCGACACGTTCGCGCTGCTGACCGGGATCCGTCCGGACGTCGACCGCATGCGGAAGCACCTCGACGAGCTGATCTCGGACCGGGTTCTCGTGGCCGCGCCGGTGGACCGTGCGCCGGCCGGACGTCCCGATGCCCACCAGGAGATGGAATGAACACCACCGCGTCCTTCGCGCAACCGCTGGACATGGGTTCGGTCCGTTTGCGCAACCGCTTCGTGTCCGCGCCCATGGAACGCAACTACTGCGAACTCGACGGCACGATGACCGACCGCTACATCGCCTACCTCGAGCGACGTGCCGCCGGAGGCGCCGCGCTCGTCTTCACCGAGGCGAGCTACGTGCGGGCCGACGGCAAGGGCCGCATCCGCCAGATGGGTGTGGACGTCGACGAACGCATCCCCGGCATCGCCCGGATGGCGGAGGCGGTGCACGCCCACGGCGCGCTCGTCGGTGTCGAACTCAACCACGGGGGCCGCACCGCGCAGGGCGCGGTGAGCGGATTCGTCCCGGTCGCCCCCACCCCGATCCCGTGCGCGGTCGTCGGCGGCGAGATGCCCGAGCAGCTCGACAGCGACGACATCGAGCACCTCGTCGAGTGCTTCGGTGAGGCCGCGGCACGCTGCGCGAAGGCCGGCGTCGACGTGATCTCCCTGCACGGCGGGCACGGTTATCTCATCCACCAGTTCCTCTCGCCCGCATACAACCACCGCGACGACGAGTGGGCCGAGCCGACGCTGTTCGTCAACCGGGTCATCGACGCGGTCCGCACCATGGCGCCGGGTATCACTCTGGGACTGCGCTTCTCGGCCTTCGAGGCGGTCGACGGCGGGCTCGACGCGGAGACGACGCGCGAGCGCATCGACGCGATCGACACGCACCGGCTGGACTTCCTCGACGTTTCGGCGGGCAACTACGAGTCGGGGCAGTGGATCATCCAGCCGGGGGAGTGGCAGCGCGGTCTGCTCGCCCCGTACGCCGAACCGTATGCCCGCGACTTCGACATCCCGGTGGGCGTCGCCGGCCGGATCAGCTCACCCGAGACGGCGGAGCAGATCATCGCCTCCGGCCGGGCCGACTTCGTGAGCATGGCCCGGACCCTGCACGCCGACCCGGACTTCCCGAACCGTGCCCTCGACGGGGGCCGGTACCGGCCCTGCATCGCCTGCAACTACTGCATCGACAGCCTGGCGGCCGGGCCGATCCCGTGTTCGGTCAACCCGTGGGTCGGTCGCGAACTCGAGCAGCCCTCGAAGCCGGCCGGGACCGCGGTGCGCGTCGCCGTCGTGGGCGGCGGACCGGCCGGCACGGCGGCCGCGCGTGAGCTCGCGCTGGCGGGCCACAGCGTCGACCTGTACGACGAACGCGGCAGTCTGGGTGGCGATTTCGCGTTGGCCTCCCGGCTGCACGAGTACCCGGAATACCACCGGATCGTCGACTGGTACTGCGACGAACTCGCGGACCTGAATGTCACCTGCCACACCGGTACGAGAGTCGATGCCGCCACGCTGGCCCCGCTCGACTTCGACGCGATCGTCCTCGCGACCGGCGGGCGCGGACCGGCGATCGACCTTCCCGGTGCCGGCACGCGACGGATCCGCGACGTGCGGGAGTTCCTCGCCTCCGGGGACCCCGCGCCCGAGTCGATCACGATCTTCGGTGCCGACCGGGAGGCCGCGGCGGTGGCCGACGACCTGCTCCAGCACGGCACGAGGGTGGTGATGATCGGTCCGCAGGAGACGATCGCGCACGATGTCGGCCGTCGCGGCAAGATCGTCCTGCTGCCCCGGCTGGCGGCGAGCGAGAACCTCACCACGTACCTGTCGTCCGTCGTCACGCACATCGAGGCCGACCGGGTGGTCATCTCGACGAACGGGCAACAGCGCACCGTGCCCGCTCCCGGGGAACTGCTCGTCTCGCACGGCGTCGAGCCACGCGCCGACCTGCTGACCGAGCTGCGGCGGCTCGCGCCGCGGCTCGGCGTCCATTCCGTCGGGGACGCGAGCGGCGACGGCGGCTCCCTTCATGCCGCGCTCGTCACGGCCGCCGACGTCGCCGTCCGCATCACCGCGGCCGCCGATTCGCGCGTGGGGGCCGACGCGTGAACCCGGAGACCACCGCGCCGGCACCGGATTCCGTGCGCACCGCGCTGCCGCGCCTCGGCCTGGGCACCTGGCCCCTCGTCGGGCCCGACGCCACGCGCGCCGTGCTCGCCGGCATCGAGGCCGGATACCGGTTGATCGACACGGCAGCGATCTACGGGAACGAGGACGCCGTCGGCGCCGCCCTCGCCACCTGCGGCGTGCCCCGCGACGACCTGTTCGTCACCACCAAACTCCGCGGCAGCGACCATGTTTCCGGCGACGTTCGCGGTGCCGTGGAGCGGAGCCTCGAGTGCCTCGGCCTCGAGCGGCTCGACCTGTTCCTCATCCACTGGCCGCTGCCGCGGTTCGACCGGTACGCTGCGGCCTTCGAGGCCATGCTCGAGTGCCGCGACGCCGGGCTCGTCCGCTACGTGGGGGTTTCCAACTTCCTCGGCCACCATCTGCGCAAGGTGGTGGCCGAGACCGGGGAGGCTCCCGCCGTCAACCAGATCCAGATGGACCCGTCGCTGGCCCGCCTGCCCGTCCGCCGCGCGAACGACGAGCTCGGGGTGTTCACCCAGTCGTGGAGCCCGCTCGGCCGCGGCGAGGTGCTCGGCGCCCCCGTCGTCGCCTCGATCGCGGACCGCGTCGGCTGCACGCGTGCGCAGGTCGTGCTGGCCTGGCACCTCGCGCAGGGCGTCGTGCCGGTCGCGCGGTCGGCGAACCCGGCGCGCCAGTCCGAGAATCTGGCCGCCGTCGACGTGGAACTCACGGCGGCGGACGTCGCCGCGCTGAACCGTCTCGACCGCGGCGAAGCCGCGGCCCGGGACGTCGAACGAGAGGAACACTTCTGATGCCACTTCGTGCAGGCATCGTCGGATGCGGAAAGATCGCGGGCAACCATGCGCACGCACTGCAGCAGGTGCCCGGCGTCGAGGTCGTCGCGTGCTGCGACCCCGACCTGGAGCGCGCTCGCGCATTCGCCGCCCGGCACGGCATCGCCCACGCCGTCGGATCTGTGGCGGAGTTGTTCGCTCTCGGCCTCGACGCCTGCACCGTCTGCACACCACACCCCGTGCACGAACAGATCGTCCTCGCCGCCGCCGAGGCCGGGATCCACGTGCTGTGCGAGAAGCCGATCGCGGTGGACGTGGCCGCGGCCGACCGGATGATCGCGGCCGCCGACCGCGCGGGCATCACCTTCGGGGTGTTGTTCCAGCGCCGATTCTGGCCCGCGGCGCGCCGCATCAAGGCGGCGATCGACGACGGCCGCCTCGGCGTTCCCGTCCTCGGGGAGGTGTCGGTGATCCTGCACCGCCCGTCGACCTACTACTCGGCCGACGCGTGGCGCGGGCGGTGGGACACCGACGGCGGGGGCGTCCTCATGACGCAGGCCGTACACCAGATCGACATGCTGCAGTGGTTCATGGGTGCGCCGGTCCGCGTCAGTGGCTTCGTCGGCACCCGCTTCCACGGCGAGCACATCGAAACCGAGGACAGCGCCTCGGCCGTCGTCTCGTTCGCCTCCGGTGGCACCGCGACGATCACCGCCACCACCGGCGCCAACCACAACCTCGGCAACCGCGTGACGGTGATCGGCGCAACCGGGGCGATCGCGAGCGTCCTCGAGTTCCCCGAGGGGCGTGAGGGCGTCAACGAGCTGTGGACCGCGCCGGGCGAGGTGGAGCTGCGAACCCCGTATTCCCCCGAGGTCGACGCCAATCTCGACGTCCGCGACGTCAACGCCGGCCTCGCCGACTTCCACACCCTGCAGGTCCAGGACTTCGCCGAGTCCGTGCTGACCGGCCGCCGGCCCGCGGTGACCGGGCGGGACGCCCGCGCCTCCCTGGCCGTCGTCGCCGCGATCTACGAATCCTCCCGCACCGGCCGGGTCGTCGACCTCGCGCCCGCACCCACCCTCGTCTCGTCCGGCAAGGAGCTCCGATGACCCCCGACACAGTGTCCGAATCCCTCACCTACGACGTGGTTGTCGTCGGGTCCGGCGCGGGCGGGCTGTCCACGGCCGTGGCTGCCGCCCACGGGGGCGCCTCCGTGCTCGTCGTCGAGAAGGCGGACGTGTGCGGCGGCGCCACCGCCTGGTCGGGCGGGTGGATGTGGACGCCGCGGACCCTGTTCGCCCACGCCGACGGGGTGCACGAGGACCGCTCGGAGCCGCGCCGCTACCTCGAACACCGGCTCGGGGACAACTTCGATGCCGCCAAGGTGGACGCGCTCCTCGACGGTGCCCCCGAGATGGTCGAGTTCTTCGAACACCACACGGCGCTGCAGTTCGTCCCCGGCGCCGCCATCGCCGACATCCACGGTGACACCCCCGGCGCCGGCACGGGACACCGCTCCGTCGCGCCGAAGCCCGTGAGCCTGCGCCGCCTCGGACCCGACGTCGCCGCGCTGCTGCGTCGGCAGCTGTACGAGACCTCGTTCCTCGGAATGGGCATCATGGCCGGCCCGGACCTGCAGGCCTTCCTGCACTCGACCCGCTCGGGCCGGGCGTTCCTGCACTGCGCGCGCCGCGTCTCGACCCACATGTTCGACCTCGCCACCAGCCGTCGGGGCCAGCAACTGGTCAACGGGACGGCGCTCGTGGGCCGGCTGCTGCGCTCCGCACTCGATGCCGGCGCCGACATCCGCGTCGCCACCGCCGCCACCGCACTCGTCACCGACCCGTCCGGCCGTGTCGTCGGTGTCCGGCTCGAGGGCCCCGACGGCGCCTACACGGTGTCCGCCCGCCGGGGTGTCGTCCTCGCGACCGGCGGGTTCACCCGCGACCTCGACCGGCGGCGAGAGCTGTTCCCCCGCACCCCGACCGGACGCGAACACTGGACGCTCACGCCGTCGACGACGACCGGTGACGGCATCTCGCTGGGCGAATCCGTCGGTGGCCGCCTCGACCGTTCGCTCGCCTCGCCGGTGGCATACTGTCCCGTATCCCTCGTCCGGTACCGCAACGGCAGGCAAGGCGTGTTCCCGCACATCCTGGACCGCGGAAAGCCCGGTGTCATCGGGGTGCTGGCCGACGGGCGCCGTTTCGTCAACGAGGCGCTCGGATATCACGACTACACACTGGCAATGGTCGAACAGGTGCCGGACGGCGAGGAGATCTGCTCCTGGCTGATCGCCGACCAGCAGTACCTGCGGTACTTCCCGCTCGGCATGGCCAAGCCCTTCCCGATCCCGACGTGGCCCTACCTGCGATCCGGATACCTCTCGAAGGGCCGGACGCTCCGCGAACTCGCGGAGCGGATCGGCGTCGACCCGGACGGGCTCGAGAAGACCGTCACCGCGTTCAACGAGAGCGCACGCCTCGGGGAGGATCCCGAATTCGGCCGCGGCACCACCCCGTTCAACGTCAAGTCCGGGGATGCGGACAACCCGTGGCCCAACCCGTCCCTCGCGCCGCTCGAGCGCGGACCGTTCTACGCCGTCAAGGTCGTCCCCGGCAGTTTCGGCACGTTCGCCGGCCTGGTCACCGACTCGTCGTCCCGGGTGCTGAACCGCGAGGACCGGCCGATCGACGGGCTGTTCGCGGTCGGCGTCGACCAGTCCAGCGTGATGGGCGGTCACTACCCCTCCGGCGGAATCAATCTGGGCCCGGCAATGACCTTCGGGTACCTGACCGGACGCCGCCTCGCATCGACCACAGGAGCCACCCGATGAGCACCCCGCTCGGCCTCGCCGCCCTCACCGTCCTCGACACACCGCCGCTGCAGCACGTCGATCTCGCCGAACGGCACGGATTCGACACGATCGGACTGCGTCTGCTGCCCGCGGCGCCCGGCACCACGGCCTACCCGCTGCATGAGGACGACGCCGCGCTCTCCGCGCTCGTCCGCCGTCTCGCCGATTCCCCGGTCCAGGTGTTCGATCTCGAGATCATCCGTCTCGGTCCGGATTTCGACCCGTCCGACTACGCTCCGCTGCTCGAGGCGGGCGCGCGGCTCGGGGCGCGGGCCGTCCTGGTCGGCGGCGACGACCCCGACCGGGCCCGTCTCACCGACTCCTACGCGCGGCTGGCGGAGCTGTGCGCCTCCTACGGCATCGTTGCGAGCCTCGAATTCATGCCGTGGACAGCGGTTCCCGACGCGAAGACGGCCGTCGAGATCGTCGCCGGGGCCGACGGTCCGGCCCGCAGTGTGCTCGTCGACGCGCTGCACGTCGCGCGCTCTTCCACGACCGTCGCCGACCTGGCGGCCATCCCGCGCGAGTGGTTGCACTACGCCCAGATGTGCGACGGCGCCACCCCCGCCCCGCGCGATCACGCCGAACTGATCCGGCACGCCCGGGAGGAAAGGCTCGTGCCCGGCACGGGCGGCATCGACCTCCCGGCGATCTGGTCCGCCCTGCCGGAGGGGCTGCCGGTGAGCATCGAGCTGCCGAACGAGCCGCTGCGCCAGGCGATCGGCACGGACGCCTGGCTCGAGCAGCTGGTCACCGCCACCAGGGCCGTACTCGGACGTGTCCCGGCCACCGCGATCGTCGAGTGAATCCGGAGCGCAACCGAATTCGCTCGCAGTACCGGAATCCGCCCACGCCGTGGCGTGGGCGGATTCCGGTTCGCCGCACGGATCCTGTGCGGGCGGAGGTCAGAGCCCGAGATCCTTGGCGATGATCGTCTTCATGACCTCGCTGGTGCCGCCGTAGATGCGGGTGACGCGGGTGTCGGCGTAGAGCCGCGCGATCGGGTACTCGGTGATGTAGCCGTAGCCGCCGTGCAGCTGCAGGCACTTGTCGATGACCCGGCCGGCGGCCTCGGTGCAGAACAGCTTGGCCTTCGCCGCGTCCGCGACGGTCAGTTCGCCCGCGTCGTGCAGGTCGAGGGCACGGTCGACCATGAGCCGGATCGCCTCGACCTCGGTGGCGCACTCGGCGAGGACGAACTTGGTGTTCTGGAACGACGCGACCGGCTTGCCGAACACCTTGCGGTCCTTGACGTACGCGATCGCGTGCGAGAGCGCCGCGGCCGAGGACGCCGATGCGCCGAATGCGATGGTCAGCCGCTCCTGCGCGAGATTGTGCGTCAGGTACGAGAATCCGGATCCCTCCTCGCCGAGCCGATCCGTCACGGGCACCTTCACGTCGGTGAAGGACAGCTCGGCGGTGTCGGACGCCTTGAGGCCGATCTTCTCGATCTTGCGGCCCACGGCAAAGCCCTCGGAGGTGGTGTCGACGACGAGAATGCTCAGCCCCGCGCGGCGGTCCTCCGGCGTGGCGGGCGCCGTGCGGCACACCACGAGGATGCGGTCGGCGAGCGCACCACCGGTGATGAACGTCTTCGCGCCGTTGACGACGTAGTGGCTGCCGTCGGCCGACAGCTTCGCCGTCGTCGAGATGTTCGCCAGGTCCGACCCGGTGCCGGGCTCGGTCATCGCGATCGCGAACATCAGTTCACCCGAGGCGAATCCGGGCAACCAGCGCTGCTTCTGCTCCTCGGAAGCGTACTCGAGCAGGTACGGCAGGATCAGGTTGGAATGCACCGAGTAGCTGCCGAAGGACACGCCCGCGGCGGCCGTCTCCTCGGCGACGACGGCGTTGAACTTGATGGACTTCTCGCCGCCCCCGCCGAACTCCTCGGGCACCTGGATGCCGAGCACGCCGAGCTCACCGAGACGGCGGTAGAAGTCGCGCGGCGGATGCCCCTCGACCTCCCAGTCGTGGTGGACCGGCGCGACCTCCTTGGCGATGAAGTCGCGGACGAGCTTGCGGAAGGCCTCGTGGTCCTCGTTGAACACGGTTCGCTGCACGGAAAGGTTCTCCTTCGAATGGGGTCGATGCGGATCAGAGTGCGTAGCTGCGCAGTACGCCCTTGCTGATGATCGTCTTCTGGATCTCGCTGGTGCCCTCGCCGATGAGCAGGAACGGTGCCTCGCGCATGAGCCGCTCGATCTCGTACTCCTTGGAATAGCCGTAGCCGCCGTGGATGCGGAAGCTGGCCTGGGTGACCTCCGAGCAGTACTCGCTGGTGAGGTATTTCGCCATGCCGGCGGCGACGTCGTTGCGCTCGCCGGAGTCCTTCAGCCGCGCGGCGTTGACCATCATCAGATGAGCGGCCTCGACCTTCGTCGCCATCTCCGCGAGGGAGAAGGAGATCGCCTGGTGCTGCGCGATGGGCTTGCCGAAGGTGGTGCGCTGCTGCGCGTACCGGGCGGCGAGCTCGAACGCGCGGATGGCGACGCCGCAGGCGCGGGCGGAGACGTTGACGCGGCCGACCTCGACGCCGTCCATCATCTGGTAGAAGCCGCGGCCGGGAGTGCCACCGAGGACATCGGTCGCCTTGGCGCGGTAGTTGTCGAAGATCAGCTCGGTGGTGTCGATCCCCTTGTAGCCCATCTTGTCGATCTTGCCGGGGATGGTGACGCCGGGGACGACCTCGCCGAAGCCGGCGGGCTTCTCCACGAGGAACGTGGTGAGATTCTCGTGGGGCTTGGCGGCACCCTCCTCGGTGCGCACCAGCGCGGCCACGAGGGTCGAGCTGCCGCCGTTGGTCAGCCACATCTTCTGGCCGTTGATCACGTAGTCGCCGTCGGCGTCACGCTTGGCCTTCGTGCGGATCGCGGCGACGTCCGAGCCCAGTTCCGGCTCGGACATCGAGAAGGCGCCGCGGGTCTCGCCGGTCGCCATCTTCGGCAGGTAGTAGTTCTTCTGCTCGTCGGTACCGTGCTGGCGCAGCATGTAGGCGACGATGAAGTGGGTGTTGATCACGCCGGACACGCTCATCCAGCCGCGGGCGAGTTCCTCGACGCACAGGGCATAGGTGAGCAGCGACTCGCCGAGCCCGCCGTACTCCTCGGGGATCATCAGCCCGAACAGGCCCATCTCCCGCATCTGATCGACGATGGCCTGCGGGTAGGTGTCCGAGTGCTCGAGTTCCTGCGCGTTCGGGATGATCTCCCGGTCGACGAACTGCCGGACGGTGGCGAGGATCTCGGTCTGGAACTCGGTGAGGCCGAGGGTCTGGGCGAGACGGGTCATGCGAAGTCCTTCTCGAGGTCGGGGAGGGTGCCGGCGGGGACACCGACGGTCCCGTCGGTGGCGAGACGATCGATCTCTTCGGGCGTCAGGCCGAGGTGTTCGCTGAGGACGGCGGCGGTGTCGTCGCCGTTGGCCGGCGCCGGCCGGGGTGCGGGGTGGAGGCCGTCGAACGACATCGGCAGGCTGGGGGCCAGGTGCCCGCCGACGCGGGGCTGCTCGACGTACTGGAACATCGGATTGGCGGTGACGCGAGGGTCTTTCGCGATCTCGGCGAAGGTGCGGTACCGCTCGTGCAGGATCGAGGTGCCCGACAGGGCGGTCTCCACCTCGGCGGCGGTGTGCTCGCGGAACCACACGGCGAACAACGCGTCGAGTACCTCGCGGTGGCGGTAGCGGGCGCCCTCGTCGCGGAAGTCGGCGCCGAGGGCGGCTTCGAGCGCGTCGACCGCGGCCGTCGTGCCGGTCAGTTCGGTCAGGTCGCGGAAGTGGCGCGGGGTCAGCGCGACGACCATGAAGGACGCGCCGTCGGAGGTGGTGAAATCGCGACCGTAGGTGCCGTAGACGGCGTTGCCGATCCGGTCGCGGTCGGGCCCGCCGAGCTGGGCCTCGGCGAGGTAGCCGAGGTTGCCGACGGTGGCGAGGGCGACGTCTTCGAGGGGGAGCACGATCTTCGCGCCTGCACCCGTGACCTCGCGGCGGTGCACCGCGGACGCGACCGAGAGCGCGGCGTAGAGACCGCACGCGACGTCCCACGCCGGCAACAGGTGATTGACCGGTCCGGCGTGGCCGACGGGGCCGGTGGCGAGCGGGAAGCCCGCGGCGGCGTTGACGGTGTAGTCGACGGCGGAACCGCCGTCCGCGCGGCCCAGGACCTGCACGTGGATCAGATCGGGGCGGATCGTGGCGAGCTCGTCGTAGTCGAGCCAGTCGCGTCCCGCGGCGTTGGTGACGAGCACCCCGGCGTCGGTGATGAGGTCCCGGATCAGCTTGTGCGCGTTCGGGTCCCGGAAATCCGCCGCGAGGGAACGCTTGCCCTTGTTCAGGCCCGCCCAGTAGATGGACTCGCCGTCCTCGGTGACGGGCCACCGGTGGTAGTCGGCAGCGCCGCCGATCGGGTCGACGCGGACGACCTCGGCGCCGAGCTGCGCGAGCGTCATGCCGCACAGTGGGGCTGCGATGAAACTCGAGACCTCGATGACCCGCACACCGGCCAGGGGCGCGGTGGACGAGGGAAGCTCGTCGATGGAAGCAGTGGAGTTCATATCGCCTGTCCTCATCCGGGCGGACGCCGGAGCCCAGGGCGCGCCGGCGAAGCTGTCCGAGCAAATATGCAGCACCGCCGGGCCACAGGGCCAACACCGTTCGGCTATAGGTCGGTTAGCGCCGATCAATGGCCCTCGCATTGGAGGGCCGGAAGTCCATAGGTTTCGACGATCGATCGATTCGTCGACGGGACATTGCCTCAGTGACCTAGACCACGTTGAATGGATCCCGAGCGCCTGATCGGTGCATCTCCTTCGATCGCCGACGCACCGTCCGATCGATATATCCCTTCGAGCCATTAAGGGGACACTCCGGTGACCACTGGCGAAATCTCGCACGACGCAGCGCACGGCGCCCCGCCGAAGGGGGCGGCACCACTCGTCAGCGGCAAGCAGGCATGGGGCATGACCGGCCTCGTGATCTTCCTGTACGTCGTCAACTACGCCGACAAGGCGGTGCTGGGCATCATCGCGCAGCCGCTGGCTCGCGAGCTGGGACTGTCCTCTTCCCAGATCGGCCTCGTCGGATCCCTGTTCTTCGTGACCTTCACACTCGGCGGCTTCCTGGCCGGCCCGCTCAACAAGTACCTCACCCTGCGGTGGGCGCTGCTTGCGCTGGCCGCGATGTGGTCGGTGGTCATGCTGCCGCTGGTCGTCTCGGCGAGCCTGGTGATGCTGATCGTCACCCGCATGCTGCTCGGCCTGGCCGAAGGCCCCAGTTCGGCGCTCATGCACACCGCCGCGTACTCGTGGCATCCCCCGGCCAAGCGCGGCCTGCCCGGCGCCTTCCTCGCCGGCTCGGCGTCGGTTGCCAAGATCGCCCTCGCCCCGGTCCTCGCCTACATCACGGTCGAGTGGGGCTGGCGGGCCGCCCTGGTCTCCCTGTCGATCCTCGGCGCCGTGTGGATGGCCTCGTGGCTGACCGGCTGGAAGGAAGGCCCGTTCACCGCGACGGCCGTGAAGAAGGGGACCGGCACCGCATCCACCGAACCGTCGGTGCCGTGGAAGAAGATCTTCCTCACCCGCACGTTCATCAGCTGCGTCGTCCTGATCATGGTCGTCTACGCGCTCACCACCGTCGTGCTGACCTGGCTGCCCTCCTACTTCGAGGTGGGCCTCGGCTACAGCGCCCTGCAGGCCGGTTCGATGTTCGCCCTGCCGTCGATCGTCGGTCTCGTCCTCATGGTCACCTCCGGTTCGGTCACCGACCGGCTCGCCCAGCGCGGCTACCGCTCCCGGGTCGTGCGGATCATCGTTCCCGGCATCGGCGTCCTCGTCTGCGGTTCGGTCCTGGTCTTCCTGCCCAGCATCGGCACCCCCGGCCTCGCCGTCGCGGCCGTGTCCATCGGCTACGGCTTCGGCGCGATCGTCTTCCCCCTGATCAACGCCGCCATCTCGGAGCTGTGCCCGCCGCAGCAGACCGCAGGCACGATGGGCGTGTTCCTCGCACTGATGGCGGTCGGCGGCCTGGTCGCCCCCTACGGCACCGGCGTGCTCGTCGACAACGCGGCCACCCCGGCCGAGGGCTACGCGACCGCCTTCCAGGTCATCGGTGCACTCGGCATCGTCGCGGCGATCCTCGTCCTGATCTTCGCGAACCCGGAGCGCGACCGCGCCGTCATCCGGGGCGAGTCGGACGCCACCGCGAAGGCATAGCTTCCGCCTAACGGAGTCATCCACCGAATGTCCTTTCCCCACCGGCCGGGTGCGTGATCGACTCGATATCGAGGACCACCACCCGGCCGGTCGTCGTCTCCGCTCCTCGCTCTTCTACTGCAGTAAGGAATCCCCATGCGCGATGCCGTGATCGTCGATGCCGTCCGTACTCCGATCGGGCGCCGTGGCGGTGCCCTGTCCGAGATCCATCCCGCCAACCTGTCGGCACACGTGCTCGGGGCCCTCGCCGACCGCACCGGGCTCGATCCCGCGTCGGTCGAGGATGTCGTGTGGGGTTGCGTGAGCCAGGTCGGCGAGCAGGCCGGAATCGTCTCACGCAGTGCCGTGTTCGCCGCCGGCTGGCCCGAGACGGTTCCGGCCACCACCGTGAACCGCGCCTGCGGGTCGAGCCAGCAGGCCGTCTCGTTCGCCGCGGCTACCGTGATCTCCGGTCAGAGCGACGTGGTCGTCGCCGGTGGCGTGGAGTCGATGAGCCGCGTCCCGATGGGCAGCGCGAGCAAGAACGGTGAGCACTTCCCGGCCGAGGTTCTCGAGCGGTTCGGTGTCGAGGGCTTCAGCCAGGGCACCGGCGCGGAGATGATGGCCGAGAAGTGGGGCCTGTCCCGCACCGCGCTCGACGAGTACTCGCTGCGCTCGCACGAGCTGTCCGCGGCCGCGACCGACGCCGGCGCCTTCGCCGGGCAACTCGCCCCGATCGCCGGCCTGAGCGCCGACGAGGGCATCCGCCGCGGGGGCAGCCTCGAGTCCCTGGCCAAGCTGAAGACCGTGTTCAAGGAGGACGGCGTGATCCACGCCGGCAACTCCTCGCAGATCTCCGACGGCGCCGGTGCCCTGCTGATCACCACGAGCGAGTACGCCGCGGCGCAGGGCTGGACCCCGATGGCCCGCATCCACACCGCCGTCGTCGCCGCCGACGATCCGGTCATCATGCTCACCGGTCCCATCGCGGCCACCGAGAAGGCGCTGAAGCGGTCGGGCCTGTCCATCGATGAGATCGGCGCCTTCGAGATCAACGAGGCGTTCGCCCCGGTGCCGCTCGCGTGGCAGATCGAGACCGGCGCCGCGATGGACCGGCTCAACCCCCTCGGTGGCGCCATCGGCGTCGGCCACCCGCTCGGCGGCTCCGGCGCGATCCTCATGACCCGTCTCGTGCACCACATGCGCGACAACGGCATCCGTTACGGCTTGCAGTCGATGTGCGAGGCCGGCGGCATGGCGAACGCCACCATCCTCGAACTGCTCTGACACCCCGCTTCGCATTTCACGAAAAGGAACGAAAGATATGGAACTGAAGGGTCTTTCCGTCGCGATCACCGGCGGCGCCTCCGGTCTCGGCCTGGCCACCGCCCGCCGCGTCCTCGACGCCGGCGGCACCGTCACCCTCATCGACCTGCCTGGCTCGCCGGGTGCCGACGTCGCGAGCTCCCTCGGTGACGGCGCGGCCTTCGCCGCCGCCGACGTCACCGACGCCGAGCAGTTCGCCGCCGCCCTCGACGTCGCGCACGAGCGCGGCGGCCTGCGCGGACTCGTGCACTGCGCCGGCGCCGGCCGGAAGATGCGCGTCCTCGACAAGGAGGGCAAGGCCGGTTCGCTCGAGGACTTCGAGTTCGTGATCCGGCTGAACCTGATCGGCTCGTTCAACGCGCTGCGTCTCGGTGCCGAGCGCATGGCCGCGCTCGAGCCGGTCGACGGCGAGCGTGGCGCCATCGTCATGACCGCGTCGGTCGCCGCCTTCGAGGGGCAGATCGGCCAGATCAACTACTCGGCGTCCAAGGCCGGCATCGTCGGCATGACCGTCGTCGCCGCCCGCGATCTGGCCAGCAAGAACATCCGCGTCAACACCATCGCGCCGGGCATCATGGACACCCCGCTGCTCGCGCGCCTGCGCGACGATGTGCGTGCCTCGCTCGAGAAGACCGTGCCGAACCCGGCGCGCCTGGGCCGCCCCGACGAGTTCGGCCGGCTGGCCACCAACATCCTCGAGAACGGCTACCTCAACGGTGAGACCATCCGGCTCGACGGTGCCATCCGCATGGCCCCGCGCTGAGGTGGGACGGATGACCATGAACCTGCCGGATCCGTCGACGATGTCGCTGTCCTACCCGGACGTGACGATGGGCGTGTGGGCGCCGAGCATGGCCGCCCTCTACGGCGACCGCCCGGCGATCGTCGACGGGGAACGGGTGTGCACGTACCGCGAGCTCGACGAGCGCTCCGCGCAGTTCGCCTCCGCCCTGCAGGGAGCCGGTGTCGCCCCGCGCGACGTGGTGCTGCTGCACGTGGGCAACTGCATCGAGTTCATCGTGGCCTACTACGGTGCGCTGCGGGCCGGCGCCACCGTGACGCTGGTCAACCCGCTGCAACCGGAACCGGGCCTGCGCAAGCAGATCGAGGAGACGGGCGCCGTGGCGGCGGTGACCCAGCCGCAGCAGCTCGGTGTCCTCCTCGGCGCCGCGGCGGGCACCACGGCCGCGACGATCGTGGTGGTCTCCGACGAGCCGGTGGAGGTGGCCCCCACCTCCGCGGCCGTCGTGCGGTACGACGAGTTCCTCGCCGGGCAGCCCACGGCGTTCACGCCGGCGGAGGTCGCCGGAACGGACGTCGCGCACCTGGCCTTCACCGGCGGTACCACCGGCATCTCCAAGGGCGTGCGCGTGCTGCACCGCAACGTGGTCGCCAACGTGACCCAGATGTGCGGGTGGCGGGCCGCCCACCAGGTCGTCACCACCGGCGACGGGCTGGTCGCGCTGCGCCCGATCGAGGGTCTCGATGTGCACGGGGTGATCCCCGGCGAGGGCGCCACCGTCGTCGTGTCGCCCCTGTTCCATGCCCACGCGCTGATCAACACGTCGTTCCTGCTGCTGTGCGGCCTCACCCAGGTGCTCGCGGGCCGCTTCGACCCCGCCCGCATGCTCGAGCTCGTGGAGCGGCACCGCGCCAGCTACATCACCGGCAGCCCGGCCATGTGGCATGCGCTGGCCACCCACCCCGACGTCGCCCGCCGTGACACCACGTCGGTGCGGGTCGTGTCGTCGGGGGCGGCGCCGATCGACCACGTCACGCTCGAGGCGCTCGGTGCGGCGTTCCCGAACGCCCGCGTGGCCGAGGGCTACGGCCTGACCGAGGGCACGTGTGTGGTCACCGCCATGCCGCTGATCATCGGGTCCACCTATCGTCTCGGCAGTGTGGGCCTGCCCGTCTTCGACACCGAGATCGAGATCCGGGTCCAGGACGATCCGAGCGTCGTCCTCGGCGAGGGCGAGCGCGGCGAACTGTGGGTCCGTGGGCCTCAGGTGACCGACGGCTACCTCGGCCATCCCGAGATCACGGCCCAGCAGTACGTGGACGGCTGGCTCGACACCGGCGACATCGCCTACCGCGACGCCGACGGCTACGTCTATATCTGCGACCGCGCCAAGGACATGCTGATCTACAAGGGCTACAACGTGTATCCGCGTGAGCTCGAGGAGATCCTGGTGTCCCATCCTGCGGTGTCGACGGCGGCGGTGGTCGGCCGCGAGGCCGGCAACGTCGGGCAGGAACCGGTCGCCTTCGTGGTGCCGGTGCCGGGCGCGCAGCCCGACCCTGCCGAGCTGATGGCCTTCGTTGCCGAGCAGGTCCTGCCCTACAAGAAGATTCGCGAGGTCGTGCTCGTGGACGCGCTGCCCACCTCCGCGGCGGGCAAGGTGCTCAAGACGGATCTGCGGGCCCGGATCGAGCAGGCCGCGGCCTCACGCTGAACCGGCAGCCGGGTACCGCGACGGTGCCCGGCTGTCGCCGCGTCGCCGCGTCGCCGAGCGAATGGACCATACTGTCGGTCTGACGAGGTGAGCGATACATTCGCTCGGACGAACAGACGAAAAGGGGCGGTGCCTTCGACAGGCACCGCCCCTCGTCGCGTTCCGGGGTCAGCCGCGCTGGGCCTGCTTGACCAGTCCGCCGCCGATGATCAGACGCTGGATCTCGCTGGTGCCCTCGTACAGGCGCAGCAGCCGCACGTCCCGGTAGATCCGCTCGACCGGCACCTCCCGCATGTACCCGGTGCCGCCGTGGATCTGCACCGCCAGGTCGG
This sequence comes from Rhodococcus sp. ENV425, assembly GCF_002887785.1. Lineage (NCBI taxonomy): Bacteria > Bacillati > Actinomycetota > Actinomycetes > Mycobacteriales > Nocardiaceae > Rhodococcus > Rhodococcus sp. ENV425. Next base: position 21,789 of record NZ_PCZU01000230.1, on the reverse strand, counting down.
CGACCTTGCCGACCATCTCGGTGCAGAACAGCTTCGCCACCGACGGCGCGATCCGCCGGTCGGTGCCCTCCACCCACGCCCGCGCCGCGTCGCGCACCAGCGCCCGCCCGGCCATCACCCCGGTCTGCTGATCGGCGAGCATCGCCTGCACCAGCTGGAAGTTGCCGATCGCGGTGCCGCCCTGCGTCGCGGTCGCCGCATACGCCACCGACTCGTCCAGCGCGCGCTGCGCCTGCCCCACCGACAGCGCCGCGATGTGCACCCGGCCGCGGGCCAGGGAGGTCATCGCGGCCTTGTAGCCGACGTCCTCGCTGCCGCCGACCAGCGCCGCGGCCGGCACCCGCACGTCGGTGAAGTGCACGTCCGCCGTCCAGGACCCCTCCTGGCCCATCTTGCGGTCCTTGGCGCCGACCTGCACCCCGTCGGTGTCGGCCGGGACCAGGAACACCGCGATGCCGGTGCCGTTCTCGTCGGCGGGGCGGGTGCGGGCGAAGACGACGAACAGGTCCGCGAGCGGGGCGTTGGTGATGAACCGCTTCTCGCCGGTGATGATCCAGTCGTCGCCGTCGCGCACCGCCTTGGTGCGCAGCCCGGCCGGGTTCGAGCCGGCGCCGGGCTCGGTCAGCGCGAACGACGCGACGACCTCGCCGGAGGCGATCTTCTCGAGCCACTGCGCCTTCTGCTCGTCGGTGCCGAACCCGACGAGGACCTGCCCGGCGATGCCGTTGTTGGTGCCGAACATCGACCGCAGCGACAGCGTGGTGTAGCCCAGCTCCATCGCCAGCTCGGCGTCCTGCGCCAGGTTCAGGCCCAGCCCACCCCACTCCTGCGGGATGGCGTACCCGAACAGGCCCATCTCCTTGGCGGCGGTGCGGATGTCGTCCGGAATCGCGTTGGTGTCGGCGATCTCCTGCTCGCGCGGCACCACCACGCCGCGCACGAACGCGCGGGTCTGGGCGAGGATTTCCTGGAAGTCGTCGTCGTCGACCTGGGCAGCCGGCGTCGCAGTCGAGGTTGTCATGAATCCACCATCGGTTTCCGGGGCGGCGGGTGTCCAATACGAATCACCCCATCGCCACATAGGCACTGTCGATGAATGGGGCGGGGTCGAATCACCGGTCCTCTCGGTATATTCGGAGCATCAGCCGACGGGCGTCGCCCGCGTCCTCGATTCATCGGTGCCTTCCCACCGTCCCCGGACCGGGTGGGCTCGTGCGAAAGGAACCTCATGTCACTGCTGGAGAACCGAACCGCCGTCATCACCGGAGGCGCTCAGGGCATCGGTTTCGCGATCGCACAGGAGTTCGTCGACGCCGGCGCCCGGGTCGTCCTCGGCGACCTCGACCTCGATGCCGCGACGGCCGCCGCCGAGAAGCTCGGTGGCCGCGAGGTGGCCCGGGCGGTGCGGTGCAATGTGGTGAACGCGGAGGAGTGGGACACGCTCCTCGCCGAGGCCGTCGACGGGTTCGGCTCGCTCGACGTCGTCGTCAACAACGCCGGCATCACCCGCGACGCGACGATGCGCACCATGACCGAGGAGGACTTCGACCTGGTGATCGCCGTCCACCTCAAGGGCACCTGGCACGGCACCCGCAAGGCGTCGGCGATCATGCGCGATTCCAAGCGTGGCGCCATCGTCAACATCTCCTCGCTCTCCGGCAAGGTCGGCATGGTCGGCCAGACCAACTACTCGGCCGCGAAGGCGGGCATCTTCGGCCTCACCAAGGCGGCCGCGAAGGAGATGGCGCACCACGGCGTGCGGGTCAACGCGATCCAGCCGGGCCTGATCCGTTCCGCGATGACCGAGGCGATGCCGCAGAAGGCCTGGGATCAGAAGATGAGCGAGATCCCCATGGGCCGGCCCGGCGAGGTGTCCGAGATCGCGTCCGTGGTCCTCTTCCTCGCGTCCGACATGTCCTCGTACATGACCGGCACGGTACTCGAGGTCACCGGCGGCCGATTCATGTGAGTACCTGTCTCACGGTCTCTTTCACAATCACTCTCCTCTCCCGAAGGTCGTCATGCGCGAAGTAGTCATCTGCGAGCCCGTCCGCACTCCCATCGGCCGCTACGGCGGAATGTTCAAGTCCCTCACCGCCGTCGACCTCGGTGTCGCCGCACTGAAGGGTCTCCTCGACCGCACCGGAATCGCCCCCGACGCGATCGAGGACGTCATTCTCGGCCACTGCAACGGCAACAGCGAGGCCCCCGCCATCGGCCGCGTCGTCGCGCTCGACGCGGGCCTGCCGATCACGGTGCCCGGCATGCACATCGACCGTCGCTGCGGCTCCGGCCTGCAGGCCGTCATCCAGGCTGCGCTCCAGGTGGGCAACGGCGACAACGAGGTCGTCGTCGCCGGCGGTGCCGAGTCGATGAGCAACGCCTCGTTCTACTCCGTCGACATGCGCTGGGGTGGCGCCCGCACCGGCGTGCAGATGCACGACAGCCTCGTGCGTGCCCGGGCCACCGCCGGCGGCCGCTTCTACCCGGTGCCCGGCGGCATGATCGAGACCGCCGAGAACCTGCGCCGCGACTACGGCATCAGCCGGCTCGAACAGGACGAGCTCGCGGTGTCCTCGCACGCCCGCGCCGTCGCCGCGCAGAAGAACGGCATCCTCGCCGAGGAGATCGTCCCGGTCACCGTCACGACCCGCTCCGGTGACGACGTCATCGACACCGACGAGCATCCCCGCCCGGACGTCACCGTCGAGTCGCTGGCGAAGCTGAAGCCGATCATGGGCAAGCAGGATCCCGAGGCCACGGTCACCGCCGGTAACGCCAGCGGCCAGAACGACGCCGCGTCCATGTGCCTCGTCACCACCCCCGAGCGCGCCGCGGAGCTGGGCCTGACCCCGCTCGTGCGGGTCGTGTCCTGGGGCCTGGCCGGTGTGGCTCCGAAGATCATGGGCATCGGCCCGGTTCCGGCCACGGAGAAGGCCCTCGCCAAGGCCGGCATCACGCTCGCCGACGTCGACGTGATCGAACTCAACGAGGCCTTCGCGGCGCAGGCACTCGCGGTGACTCGCGAATGGAAGTTCGGCGCAGCCGATTTCGAGCGCACCAACGTCCACGGGTCCGGCATCTCGCTGGGCCACCCGGTCGGCGCGACCGGCGGCCGCATGCTGGCGACGCTCGCCCGGGAACTGCACCGCCGCGACGGCCGTTACGGCCTCGAGACGATGTGCATCGGCGGCGGTCAGGGTCTGGCCGCGGTGTTCGAGAGGGTGTAGGCCGCTTCGCGGCCGGTGCGTCCTTTGGGCTGTAGGAGCAACTCAAAGGACGCACCGGCGCGTCAGCGCCGCCGTACCAGGTCGACGAACGCCTGACCCACCGCAGACAGGGTCGCCGGATCGAACGCGAGCCCGTACGTGCCCACCAGCCGCGGCTCGCATGCGCGCACCACGAGCCGGTCCCCGG
>NZ_PCZU01000230.1:6778-18340 GCF_002887785.1 Rhodococcus sp. ENV425 | reverse complement strand
CCCGCCGAGTCCGGCTGCCACCATCGGCAGCCGGACTTCGCGCTGGCCGACCAGGACGGAGATCTCCGGACGGGCACCGGCCGCGCGCAGCGCCGACTCCACCGCATCGACCATCGACCCACCGGTCGGCGCGAACACCATGGGGATGTCCGGCAGCTCGGACAGGTGGATCGGGCCCTCCGGCAGCTCGGATCCCGGCGGATACGCCAGCCACCACTCCTGCTCGCCCAGCTCGATCACCTCGAGTCCGTCGCCGCCCTCGAGCGGCAGGTGCGCAACGACGAACTCGCAGTGACCGTCGCGGATCAGCGACGCGACCAGCTCCTCGTCCTGCAGGGCCGAGAACCGCACCGCGACCTTGGGATATTCGCGGCGGAACCGCGCGATCAGCTCCACCAGCGGGCCGGCGGACAGTGCCGGGAAGGCCATGATGTCGAGCCGGCCCGCCACCGCGCCGTCCGACGTGGCGAGCAGCTCCTCGACCGCGGTCACGTCACGCAGGATCTGCCGGCTCGGGCCGATGAGGCTGCGGCCCGCCGCGGTGAGAACCATGCCGCGACCGATGCGGTGGAACAGCTCGACGCCGAGCTCGCGTTCGAGGCTGCGCAGGGCCTGCGACACCGTCGGCTGCGCGACGCCGAGCGCGGTCGCGGCCCCGTTGATGCCGTTGTTCTCGACGACCGCGAGGAAGTACTCCACCTGCCGGAAATCCACAGTCCTACACTCCCTGCCGCAGTGTCGAGGCGACGTCGAGGAACGCCGCCGCGGCCGGCGACGGCTCGCCCGCCCGCAGCACGAGTCCGACGGGCCGGGTCAGCGGCGGCTCCAGCGGCCGCACCGTCACCGTGGGCATCTGCTGTTCGGCCACCGGCCTGGGCACCACCGTTGCGCCGGTGCCCAGGCACACCAGTTCCCACGTCGCCGCCGGGTGGGCGCAGTCGACGACCACATTGGCGGCGTTCTCGGCGAGCAGCCCGCCCGCCTTCGCGGCGTTGGTGCGGTCGCCGAGATCGACGACGAGGGGTACGTCCCGCACACGGGTGCGCGGGATCGGGTCCGGCAGGTCGGCCGCAAGGTCGTGGTGGAGGGCGAGCACGAGTTCCTGCTCGAACAGCGGCACGGTGATCATGCCCGCGTGCTCGACCGACAGGTCGGTCACGCCGATCTCCGCCTCGCCGCGGCGCAGCGCGGTGTGCACCCCGGCGGGACCGTCCGTGTCGACGATCCGCACCAGGATGTGCGGGTAGCGGTCACGGAAGCGGCGGGCGAGCTCGATCATCGGGTCGAACGAGAACGACGAGTACGTCACCACGTCGACGCGGCCCGAGGCGAGTTCGCGTACCGCGGCGACCTTCGCCTTCGCCCGTTCGACGTCGGCGAGGATGCGGCGCGCCGCTACGTCGAGCCGGCGGCCGTCCTCGGTGAGCGTGAGCCGGCGCCCGGTCCGGTCGAACAGGGTTGTGCCGAGCCGACGTTCGAGTGTGCGGATGGCCTGCGACAGCGACGGCTGCGAAATGTAGAGGGACTGGGCGGCCTTCGTGATCCCACCCCGGTCGACGACCGCGACGAAATAGGTGATGAGGTGAAGGTCCACCGGCTCATCGTACGGGGACGGCGGTTGCCGGCATCCAGCGGTCCGGGTCGGTACCGCACCCGGTGACCACGTCCCGGTCGGCGAGAACCAACAGGTGGGCGTCGGTCTCCCGCACCGCGAGCCGGCACAGACGCGGCGACATCGTCTCGAACGGACGGGACCACGAGATCCGCGTGGCGACCTCCCACGCCGTGGAACCGGGGTGCCGGGACACGGCCTCGGCGATCTCGGCCAGCCGTTCCTCGTGGTGGCCGAGCAGCGCCTGCGCGCGGGAAGCGACACCGCGGAAGCGGTATTCGTGGGCGGGGAAGACCTCGCCGTCGGGCAGGCTCGTGGTGGCGTGCAGCGACAGCAGGTAGCGGTGCAACGGATTCGGCAGTTCGCCCGGGACGGTGGAGATGTTGGGACTGATGCGGGGGAGCATGTGGTCGCCGCTGAACACCAGCTCGTGGGTGCGATCCACGAAGCACAGGTGGCCGGGGGTGTGGCCGGGCGTCCACACGGCGTGCAGGTCCCAGCCCGGCAGATCCAGGGGGGTGCCGTCGTCGAGCACGACGTCGAGCGACTCGCGCGGCCCGAACCGGACCAGTTCCATGACCTCGCCCGATCGGACCTCTTCGGGGGCTCCGAGCCGGGCCAGCTGCCGGGCCCAGGCCGCGGTGAACCCTTCCCGATCCGTGGCGGTGTGGTGGCCGAGCAGCGACGCGTCGGCGGCGTGCATCGCCAGTGCGGCACCGCTGACCTCGCGCAGCCGCGGCGCCAGGCCGAAGTGGTCCGGGTGCAGGTGCGTGATCGCCGCGAACCGGACCTCGGTGATGTCGTGCCCGGTCTGCCGGATTCCGTCGACCAGGGCCTGCCACGACTGTTCGGAGTCCCAGCCGACGTCGATCAGGGCCAGGCCGTCGGGCAGGGCCAGCGCGTAGACCAGCACGTAGCGCAGCGGGTTCTTCGGCATGGGCACGGGAATCGACCACAGCCCGGGCCGGACCTGCTCGACCGGTGGCAGCTCGCCGCGCCGCCACGCCTCCTGCTGCACGACGCCGACGACCTCGACCGCGGTCACGACACCTCCCCCGCGAGGGTGTCGCGCAACGTGCGCTTGAGGATCTTGCCGCTGGCGTTGCGCGGCAGCTCGCTCACGAAGTGGATGCGCTGCGGCTTCTTGTAGGAGGCGAGCCGGCTGGTGGTGAACGCGACCAGTTCGCTCTCGTCCGGCACGGCGGCACCGTCGGCCACCCGCACGACGGCGGTGACGGCCTCGCCCCACTTGCGGTCGGGGACCCCGACCACGGCGACCTCGGCGACGGCGGGATGTTCGGCGAGCACCGACTCCACCTCGATCGGGTAGACGTTCTCCCCGCCGGTGATGATCATGTCCTTCACCCGGTCGGTGACGAACAGGTAGCCGTCCTCGTCGAGGTGGCCGGCGTCGCCGGTGCGCAGGAACCCGTCGTGGGTGAACAGCGCCGCGGTCTCCTCCGGGCGCCGCCAGTAGCCGGACGTGTTGTGGCGGGAGCGGCACACGATCTCGCCGGACCCTCCCACCGGCAGGTCCTCCCCGGTCGCCACGTCGCGGATGGCGATCTCCACACCGGGCATGGGACGGCCTGCCGAGCGCAGCAGGTAGGAGCGGGGACCGGTCGGGTCGTGATCCTCGACGCGCAACGCGGTGACGGAGCCGCTCGTCTCCGTCATCCCGTAGCGCTGGACGAATCCGCATCCGAGGGTGTGCACGGCTCGGCGCAGCATCGACGGCGTGACGGGGGAGGCGCCGTAGAAGATCAACTGCAGGCTCGACAGGTCGAACGTGTCCAGGCCGGGCAGGTCGAGCAGCATCTGGACGGTCGCGGGCACCAGGAACGCATGGGTGATGCGATGGCGTTCGACGAGCGACGCGACGGTGCGTGGCTGGAACTCGCCGAGCAGGACGGCGTGCACACCGGCGGACAGGCAGGTGCTCAGCCATCCGGCCCCGGCGATGTGGAACAGCGGCATCGCGTTCAGCGCCACCGAGTCGGGCCGCCAGTGGTAGATGCGCTGTCCCTCCTCGTCGTTGTGGAGGTTGCGGTGGGTGATGAGCACCCCCTTCGGCGTGCCGGTGGTGCCGGAGGTGTACAGCTGCAGCAGCGTCGTGTCGGGGTCGTCGCCGCGGCCGGGATCGGTGTCGGCGCCGGTGGCGGTGAGCCGTTCCCACGTCCACGCCCCGGGCAGCAGGTCGTCGCCGGGATCGGTGTCGACGAGGACGACGGGCAGGCCGGGCAGTGCGGCACGGATCGCCTCGGCTGCCGCTGCGAACCCGGATTCGACGACGAGCACGTCGAGTTCCGCGTCCTCGGCGATGCGGGCGGCCTCCGCCGGGGTGAGCCGCCAGTTCAGGGGGACGAACACCAGCCCCGCTTTCCCGCAGGCGACGAAGGTCTCGGCGGCCTCGAGCCGCATGCGCAGGAGCGCTCCGATCCGACCGCCGCGGCGGGCCAGACCGCTCAGGGCGGTCGCGAGCCGATTGGTGCGCCGATCGAGTTCGGCGAAGGTGACGGTGGTGTCGCCGCAGGTCAGTGCAAGTGCGTCCGGCCGTTCCGCCGCGTGCTGCCGGACCCGCTGCGGAAGGTGCAGACCGCTCACATCCCACTCCTCGTTCCGTTCGGCGAGCGCCTCGATGTCGGGCCGCCGTGCCCGATCAGTCGATCACCAGCGCCTCGGCGGAACAAAGTCCAAGATCCACAGCGACCGATAGCGAGTGCCTATGTCGGGACCGGCGGCGCGCGACTGTCCTTGCGCGCGGAGGTGCTTCCTGCGCGGGTACGGTCCCCGACGGACGCGCGCAAGGAGCACGGCCGCGCGCGGATGTTCGGCTCAGCCCGAGGCTCAGCGCCCGAGCACAGCGACGACGCGGCGGAGCCCGTCGAGGTCCGGCGCAGTGTCCAACGTGAGCTGCCAGTTGGTGCCGGTCCACGGATCGGCCATGTGGGTGCCCGGCGCCACCGGTAGGTGCTGAGCCTCCTGCGAGAGCAGGTCCAGCAACGGCTCGTCCGTCACACCGTCGTCCTCGCCGACGATGATCACCGAAACCGGCTGTGTCGCAGACGCCTCCACGATCCGGATGACGTGCCTCAGATCGTCACGGGTGTAGCCGTGCGGGATACCCGCGAGCACCACGATCCGTGGCGCCGGTGGCTCGGCACCCGGATCCGCGGCCGCGGCCAGGGCGGCGAGATCGACCGTGTGCGCCACGTCGCGCAGCCGGGGTCCGATGTCCGGGACGTCGCGGACGACCGGGCTCGTCACTGCGAAGGACACCACATCGGTGAGGGCGGACAACGCACCGGCCGTGTCGACGATGTCGAGTCGCGCCGCCGGGTGCGCCGCGAGGAGCCGCACCACGAGGGCCGACACGATCGGGGCGGCGGCGACGGAGTCCCCGTCGACCCACAGCGGGCGCCGCAGCGGCAACGGGAGGCACAACGGAAGTGTCGGCGAGTCGCGATCCGGGGCCCCGAGTTCGCCTATCCGCAGCCCGTTTCCGCCGAGACCCGGCCGCTGCCACGCCGGTGCGTCCCACGAGGCCATCGCCGCGGGCAGGGCCGCGCCGACGGCGCGCAGTTCCTCGGTCAACAACGCGGTGTCGGCGGCGTGCCGGGCCCGAGCCGCGGCGATCAGCTCGTCGCATCGCCGATTCGCCTCGGCCCGAGCCTGGTCGGCGGCCGGTCCGGTGCGGCGGGCCGGGTCGGAGACGGCTGCGGACAGTTCCTCGTCGAGCCGGTGCAGTGCGTAGTCGTGCGCGGAGACCAACGCGGCGGCAGAGCGGGATGCGTCCTCGAAGATCTGCCAGGTCCGCTCCCACGCCTGCTCCGGTTCGACCGGCACCGTCGCCGGGGTATCCGGCGAGGGCGGAGCCGGCTCGTCGTCGACGTCCACTCCGTGCGCGCGGAACAGTTCGGCGAGTCCACCGGTATACCCCTGGCCCACCGCCCGCAGCTTCCATCCGCCGTCGCGGCGGTACAACTCCCAGCAGATCACCGCCGACTCGGCACCGCCGGCGGGCGCGTCGAACGTCGCCGGCCCGGATCCGGGCGGCCCGGTCAGGTCGGTGGACAGCGCGCCCACCGGCCCTCGGTCCGAGGAGACCGCCAACAGCACCGCGGCGGCCTGCGGGCACACCCGGTCGAGATCCACGACGACGGCGTCGCCGGCCAGGTCCACGCCCAGCGCCCCGGGCTGGTTGTAGAACACGGCGTCGGCGGAGGTGCGTACCTGCAGGTTCGCGTCGACCACCAGCGCGCACACGTCCAGCGGCCCTGCCGCGCGCGCCGTGAAGCGGACCCGGCGCGCCGTCAGCGGGGCGTTCTGCCCCGCCGCGAATCTCCCCGTCACGGCGTCAGGACACCAGGAACCGGCCGAGCTGCGGCGCGGCCTCCCCGGGATGCTTGGCCTGGATGCCCTCGCCGATCGCCTGAAGCTTCCAGTCCTGCCCCTGCCGGTACACCTTGGCCATCACCATGCCGGTGAACGGCATACCGCCCTGCAGGGTGTAGCGGGCCAGCTCGGCGTTGTTGGTGCCGTCCACCAGCCGGCAGAACGCGTTCGCGACCTGCTCGAAGGTGTGCCCCTTGTACGAGGTGACGATGAACATGACCGTCGTAATGTGGGCCGGGACCCGGGTGAGGTCGACGAGCACGACCTCGTCGTCGCCGGCGCCCTCGCCGGTGAGGTTGTCGCCCTGGTGCTGGACCGAGCCGTCCTTGGACCGCAGCTGGCCGTAGTACGCGACGTCGACGAGGTTCTGGTCGGCGAACAGCACGGCCGACGCGTCGAGGTCGATGTCGGCGGCACGGTTGCCGAACAGACCGCGCTTCGCGATCGGATCCCAGCCCAGCCCCATGCGCAGGTAGGTCAGGGCCACACCGCCCTCCTTGCGGAGGGTGACCTTCTGGCCCTTGACGAGGCTGACCGGCCGGCTCTTGGTGAGGCTGACCTCGGGCTGGGCGTCCTGCGCCGGCTGCGGCGCGGAGGCCTGCACGTACGGCTGCGGCGGGGCCGGCTGCTGGTAGGGCTGCTGAGCAGAAGGCGGCGGCGTGGAGTAGGCCGGCGGTACGGGCGGCGCGGCCGGGACCGACGGCGGCACGGGCTGCGCAGGCTGCGGTGCGGGCTGAGCCGTTTGCGGCGCCGCCGCGGGCGCGTCGTCGACGCTCACCCCGTGATCGGTCACGAGCGCGGCGAACCCGCCCGCGTATCCTTGGCCGACGGCCCGCACCTTCCACGCGCCCTGCCGCCGGTACAGCTCGAGGGCGATCACGATCGACTCGCTGCTCAGCCCGTCGATCCGGTACTCGTAGAGGACGTTGCCCGCGGTGTCGGAGACCCGCGCTGACGGCGGGGCGAAGCGACCGAAGCTGCTCGACGCGTCGTCGAGGGTGATGACCGCGCGCACCTGGTCGATGTCTGCCGGCACCTGGTTCAGCGACACGGCCAGCGACGCGGCCTGCCCGGGAGCGCCCGGCACGAGCCGCACCCCCGGCCCGCTCGGCTGGTTGAAGAAGACGAAGTCGGCGTCGGAGCGCACCTTGCCGTCGGCCTTGACCAACAGGGCAGACAGGTCGGCCGGGGTGGTCAGCTCGAGCGAGACGACGACGTCGGTGGCGGTGAGGGGGCCGTTCTGACCCTTGGCGAGAGATACGGGCACGGGAGGGGTCCTCACTGTTACTGGAAACTCTGTCTTGGGGAACATGGAGCGTCACTGCCACTGTACGAACCCGCGCCGATCCGGGCGTATCGGGCGAACCAGGCCAGGATCTCCTCGCCGGCCCGGATCCCCGTTTCCCGGGTCACCGTCACCGTCGGGTGCCGCCAGTCCAGCGCCTCGAGTTCGCCGTGCCGCGGCCGGATCGCGGCGTCGGCGGCGATCAGCATCTCGGCGTCGAGCGCTCCGTCCCCGGCGGCGAGTACCGCGGCATCCGGGGCGAGCGTTCCGTCGGCGACCAGGCGCCGGCGGACCTCGGCGACGGCCTTGCTCTTGCACACCGCCGACGGCATCGTGTACAGCTTGCGGCCCTGCTGCGAGGCGCTCCATCCGCGGCCGCGGCACCAGTGGTCCCATTCGTCGAGGAATCCGACCGGCTGGGCGGCGACGTCGATCACGAGATAGCAGAACAGCTCGTCGGCGATGCGGAACTTGTGCACCCAGTCGTCGGAGACGCGGCGCCGCAGTTCGGCGGTGACCTCGTCGAGTCCGGCGCCCTCGGCGCGCACGCCCGCGTCCACCGCCTGCCGCCACCCGGTGTCCGGCACACCGTCGGCGAGGATCACGCCGCCGTTGCTGGCGATCGCGTAGCGCCACGGTGCGCCGGGCAGCGCGATGCGCCGGAACTGTTCCGGGGTGCGCGTGGTGGTCGGCACCACCACCACCGCGGCGGCGGCCAGGTCGCGCAGGCGCTGCGCGGACGTGACGGTCAGGTACGACAGGGGCGCACCGTCGTAGTGCTCGACACACACCAGATCGCGGTCGACGACGGGCGATTCGCCCATCGCGGCGCGCGAGTAGATCATCGTGCGGTCGAGGTCGGTCGCGACGAGGGCGGTGGTCACGGCAGATCCTTGATCAGTCCCATGCAGGAATACGCCAGGTCGGGAACCGTTTCGACCGGCACGTCGCGGGCTGCGGCGAGCATCCGGATGTGCGCGTGCTCCTCGGCATCGGCCTCGCGGACCAGCACCCGCCACGGCACGCGCCGCAACAGCACCCGGGTGGTCTCACCGACACCGGGCTTGACGTAGTTGACGGTGGAGATGCCGTACTCGGCCCGTACCCTCTCCACCGACTCCCAGCCCGCCCACGTGGGGGTGCGGTCGGACCGCAGGATGTCCCCGGCGGCGGTGACTGCGGCGTCCCGGTCGCCGAATTCCGCAGCGACGGTGTCGAGGAGGACGGCCGAGACGTCCTCGCCGGCAAGTTCGGCGTAGAACTTGGCGCCGTGGAACTCGCCCGGGCCGATCAGGGTTTCGTTGAGGACGGTGCGTGAAACCAGGCCGGAGACAGTGGAATTCAGGCACGCCGAGGCGATGAGGAAGTCGTCGCGGGTGCCGTAGGTCCGCACGCAGTACCCGGGGTCGGCGAGCACGGCGAGGTCGCCGGAGAGTTCCGGACCGCCCGCGGCCCGGTACTCGGCCAGGGCCGCCGCGAGTTCGCGGGCGATGGCGCCCTTGCCGGTCCAGCCGTCGACGAACACCACCGAGGCCGGATCGTGACGCGCCGTCACGTGGTCGAGGGCGGCGACGTCGATGCCACGGCCCCGCACGATCGACACCGCGTAGTGCGGCAGGTCCAGCCCGTGGTGCCGCTGCGCCCAGCGACGGATCAGGATGCCGACGGGAGTGCCGGCGCGGGCCAGTGATACGAGCGTCAGGTCCCGGCCCCGTTCGGCGAGCAGCAGTTCGGTGACCGTACCGACGGCGTGGGCGAGGCGCCCCGCCGTCGCGGCGAGTACCTTGTCGAACAGCTCGCGGTAGGCGGCATCGGGTTGGTATTCGATCGGCAGCGTCTCGGCGTAGTGGGCGAGACCCGACTGGATGCGGCGTTCGCGCTCGGCGATGTCGGCCTCGAGGGCGACGTGCGAGAGGTCCTTGAGGAGCCACCGCACCTCGTCCGGGGCGTAGGAGCCGAAGTCGGGTCCGGCCAGCGGAACGGTCATCGTCCCTCCCGGGCGGCGCGCAGCACCGACGGGTCGGTGGCGGGCACGACGGCGACGACCACGTCCTCCCCGGCGGCGGTCAGCACGTCGAGCAGGCCACCGTCGGCCCGGAGGCGATCGGTGTCGGCGGGATCGTCGAGCACCAGCAGCAGCCGTGCCCGTTCCTCCGGCCACCGCGCGTTGTACAGGTACCGCGGGACATCGTCGGGTTCGGGTGCGATGAAGGTGAATCCGCGCCGAAGGGGGTAGCAGGGCACGTCCCGGACGTACGCAGGGGAGCGGGTGGTGGTCTGGAACCGCGTGGGGGTCCCCCGGCGGGCGAGCGCGTCGGCGATGCGCAGTGGCAGGTACATCAGTTCCTCGTGGCCCACCACGACGACCGGCCGTCCCGGTCCGAGGGCGGTGGCCACGGCCTCGGTCGTGTGCTCGATCGCGGCGTCGAAAGCCGCGGTGTCGGTGCGCAGGAAGCCGTGCCGCCCGCCGTCGGGCACGGTCGCCGGCCACGGCAACGTCACGAAATCCACGGAGCCTCTTTGTGAGGCAACGGGATTCATATCCGGATCGGGCAGTGCGGCGACCCGCTCGACGAGCCCGTCGGGAAGGATCGTGTGTCCCGCCGCGAGGCTCACGTGGTCGATCCGGGCGCCGAGTTCGGCGGCCGCCTCGTCGACCGCGCGACGGTGATCGGCGGTGCGCATGTCCACGAGCGACGCGACGACGTACCGGGCGCGAGGATGGTGCCGGTGCAGGGACCGGATCGCGTCGACGGCCGTGGCGCCGGTGGAGATCTCGTCGTCCACCAGGACCAGCGGTGCGTCGTTCGCGAACAGCTCCGGCGACGTCGGCTGGAGCAGGTGCGACGTGGCGTGCGAGTGGCCCTCCTCGAACCCGGCGAAGGTGCCGGCGCCGGGCACGTCACGCCGGGTGGAGTGCAGGTAGCAGCGCGCTCGCAGCCGGCTGGCCACACAATGACCCAGGCCCGTTGCGGTTTCGGCGAATCCGAGTACGACCGTGTCGTGCGCGGCGGAGCCCAGCAGGTCCGCGACGAGATCGCCGAGCCGGTCACCCGCGCCGATGACCGCGGCCGGGTCGGTGGGAATGTGCTTGCCGAGCACCGTGGAGACCAGCAGGTGTGCGCGACGGGGGTTGCGGCGCAGCCCCGGCACGACGAGGTCCGGCACGGTGTCGCCGGTCGCCGAGTCGAAGTGCTGCAGTTCCAGGCCGAATTGCTCCGTCGCCCAGGGTGACTGCAACCCCGCGGTCACCGGTCCACCAATGCCGTCAGCAGGTCCACGAAAGTGACTCCCTTGTTGGTGACGCCGAACACCGAGGCGCGCAGCAACGTCTGCTGCGCCCAGGTGCGGTGCGGACGCCGCTCGTTCATCTTGTTGCGGTAGCCGGAGGCCTGCACGCCACCTGCGTCGCCGCCGAGGATGTCGACCGCGTCGTGGTACTCCTCGTGGGTGACCGCGGACAAGGCGTGCACCGCGGCCACATGGGAGGGATGGATCACGGTCTTGCCCTGGATGCCGTTCGCCCGGTCGAGGGCGATCTCGCGGAGCAGCCCGTCGAGATCCCGGCTGACGAGCTGCTGGCGGAACATCACCGCGTCGTGCTCGGCGAACGGCGTGGCCCGCAGCATCGGGCGGAACATGCGCTCGTGATCGGCGAAGTACTCCCAGACGGGACCGGTGATGACGAATCCGGTGCCGTCGGTGCGGCCGAGATAGTTGACGACATCCGCAATGACGTCGACGACCACGCGTACGTCGTAGATGGTCAGGTCGCGGTCGCGGCGGATGCCGAACGTGCCGCACATGTCGGTGGCCCCGATCCGTACCGCCAGCACCCGGTCACGGTGCCCGGCGAGCAGTGCCGCGATCTGCTGCAGCTCGCCGTCGCGGGTCTGCCGGTGCACCAGCTCGGCGGACTCGAGCACCGGCATCGCGTACAGGTGCTTGCCGAGCCGCTCGGACGCCGCCGCCACCGCATCGAGGAAGGCCGGCCCCGACGCCGCGGTGAACTTGGGCAGAACGAATCCGGTCAACGCGGTGACGCCGGGCCCCAGGATGTCGGCGATGCGGTCGACACCGTCGGGGGTGCGCACCCGGACGAACAGCAGCATCGTCGCGGCCGCGGTGCCGGCGAGCTCGTCGAGGGTGGCGACCGCGTTGCGCAGGCCGTCCTCGACCTCATGATCGGCGACGGCGTCCTCGAGGTCGATCACCATCGAGGCGACACCCTCGCGGGCTCGGCGGGCGATCGTGGCGGTCAGATCCGCGC
>NZ_PCZU01000230.1:0-6739 GCF_002887785.1 Rhodococcus sp. ENV425 | reverse complement strand
GAGCCGATCGCGCTCGTCGGCATCGGAGAATGCCTGCGGCGGATGCAGGAACAGCGTGTCCCGGGTCGCGCGGTCCATGTGGTGGAAATGGTGCATCGTGCGCATATCGGCGAAGGTTCCCCCACTCATGCCTCTTCCGTTCGTCCTCTCATTCGTTGCACCACGCCGGCGATGAAGCGCGAAACGGCGTCGAGCTCTCGGACGTACGCCCAGTAGTCGGGGTGTACGCCGGTGAGCGAACCGACTGCCCTGTCGATCCGATCGAGCTGCGCGTCGAGCACCGATCCCCATTCTGCGGTCAACCCCCGTTGCACCGCGAGTTGTTGCGCGTCGCGCAGACGGAACCGTACCTGCTCCACCTTCGCGGCCGGATCACGGCGGACCGCGCGGAGGACGGACAGCCGCTCGGTGACGGCGTCGACGTAGCGTTCCGCCTGGGTGAGCGATGCCCGGGCCGCCGCGGTCAGCTCGAGCGCCTGCTCGGGCCGGTTCCCGGCCGAAGCCGTTCGCGCCGCGGTCACGTCGGCGTCGGCCCGGTCGAGGAACTCGCGGGCGGCGCGCTCGTTGCCGGACAGGTCGGCGGAGCTGGCCGCGTTGAACTCGCGCAGCAGGGCCGAGAACGCCGGCGCCAGGCTCTCGGCGCGGGTGCGGACCGCCGACAGGCGGGTGGTGACGGATGCCACAGCTTTCCGGGCGGACTCGGCCTTGTCCGGCGCCTGCGCGAGGGCGCGACGCAGGGCGATGGCCGCCTCCTCGGCCCGCCGTGCCGCCGTTCGGACGGCGCCGGTTCCCACCGCCGAATCCAGGGCGCGGACCTCCGCGTCGAGCGCGTTCGCCGCGGCCCGCACGGACGGGTAGTCGGCGTATGCGGCGTGCTCGGGCGCGTCCACCAGCGCCGCCGCGGCCTGCGCCTCGGTGCGGACCTGCCGGGCGAGCTGCGGGACGGTCTGTGCCACCGCGACCGAATGCTCGAGGTGTGCGCGGTGGCGATCGTAGAACTGGTCGAGGGTGCGGGTGGCGAGACCGATCTGCTGCAGAGCCTGTTCGTAGGCCGGGGCGGGAGCGAGCGGATCGGTCGGTTCGGTGCGGGCGAGGTGCAGGTACGTCTCGGCCGCGCGGTAACAGGCTTCGCGGACGGGCTCCCACTCGCGGCGCAGCCCGCGCTGCGGCGCGAGGTCGTGCGAGGCCGTGACGGCGGCCTCGGCGACGGACTGGCGGCGGTCCATGTCGAGGAACGCGGCGACCATCGCGTCGTAGGCGCCACGGGCCACCGGATCGTCGGTGCTCCCACCGCGAAGAGGCGGCGCGTCCATCGGCTCGCCACGCCCCGAATGGTACTGGTCCGCGCGGTTCGGCCCCGTGCGCGCGCCTCGAGCATGGGGCGTCGGCGCGGAACAGCTATTAGGGTGGAGTGACACGCGCAAATCGGGCGTGCCCGCCCGGGCACCTCGTCCGGACCGACAGATCGAAAGGACCCCGCATGGGCGTCAGCTTGACCAAGGGCGGCAATGTTTCCCTCACCAAGGAAGCGCCGAACCTCACCGCCGTGGCCGTCGGCCTCGGCTGGGACATCCGCAGCACCACCGGTGCCGACTTCGACCTCGATGCCAGCGCGATCGCGACCGGCGCCGACAAGAAGGTCGTCTCGGACCAGCACTTCGTCTTCTTCAACAACCTCAAGTCCCCGGACGGCTCGATCGAGCACATCGGCGACAACCGCACGGGCGAGGGCGAGGGCGACGACGAGGTCGTCAACGTCGACCTGAGCGCCGTGCCGGCCAACATCGAGAGCATCTTCTTCCCGGTCTCGATCTACGACGCCGACTCCCGCAGCCAGTCGTTCGGACAGGTCCGCAACGCGTACATCCGCGTCGTCGACCGCGCCAACGGCAACGAGCTCGCCCGCTACGACCTGTCGGAGGACGCCTCCACCGAGACCGCCATGGTCTTCGGTGAGCTGTACCGGCACGGTGCGGAGTGGAAGTTCCGCGCCATCGGCCAGGGCTACGCGTCCGGCCTGGCGGGCATCGCCCGCGACTACGGCGTCAACGTCTGACGTCGCATCCGGATTCCGGATCCGGCCCCCGGCTTCGTCGCCGGGGGCCGCTTTCCTTGGTTCACCGATAATTTGCTGCAGTAACCACCCTGCACCGCCCCGATCCAGACAGAAAGGCCACGCTTCGTGGTTCTGCGCATCTTCGGCATATCGTTTGCCGTCACCGTCGTCTCCCTGGTGGTCGCCTTCCTCTACGGCGGACCCCAGGCCCTGTTCCTCGCCGCGATCCTCGGCATCCTCGAGGTCTCGCTCTCGTTCGACAACGCGGTCATCAACGCCACCGTGCTGCAGCGGATGAGCGAATTCTGGCAGAAGATCTTCCTCACCATCGGCATCCTCATCGCCGTGTTCGGCATGCGGCTGATCTTCCCGCTGCTCATCGTGTGGATCGCCTCCGGCCTCGGTCCGATCGAGGCACTCGACCTCGCCTTGAACCCGCCGCCGAACGACGCCGCGTACTTCCCCGACGGCAGCCCCAGCTACGAGACCATCATCACCGACGCCCACCCGCAGATCGCCGGGTTCGGTGGCATGTTCCTGCTGATGCTGTTCCTGAACTTCATCTTCGAGGAACGCGAGATCAAGTGGCTGGCCTGGCTCGAGCGTCCGCTCGCGCGGGCCGGCAAGCTGGACCAGCTCGAGGTCGTCACCGCCTCGGTGCTGCTGGTGCTGACCGCCACGATCCTCGCTCCCGAGGACAAGGTCTCCACCGTGATGATCGCCGGCGTGCTCGGCATGATCACCTACATCGTCGTCAACGGGCTCGGCGAGCTGTTCCACATCCCCGAGGAAGAGGAAGAGCCGACGGGCGGGCCCACCCAGCTGGCCAAGGCCACCGGCAAGGCCGGGTTCTTCCTGTTCCTCTACCTCGAGGTGCTCGACGCGTCGTTCTCCTTCGACGGCGTGATCGGCGCGTTCGCCATCACCTCGGACCCGATCATCATCGCCCTGGGCCTCGGTTTCATCGGCGCGATGTTCGTCCGCTCGATCACGGTGTTCCTCGTCCGCAAGGGCACCCTCTCGGAGTACCGCTACCTCGAGCACGGCGCGCACTGGGCGATCGGTGCGCTCGCGTTCATCCTGCTGTACTCGATCGGCCATCACGTGAACGAGATCGTCACGGGTCTCGTGGGGGTCGCGCTCATCGGTGCCGCGTTCGCCAGCAGCATCCGCCGCAATCGTCAGGAGGCGAAGGCGACCGTCGCCGCCTGACCGCACGACTTCGATGGGAATCCTCGATCGGTTCGAGCGATCGAGGGTTCCCATCTTCGTATCCAGGGAAAGGTCTTACCCATGGCAATCGATTACACCCGACCCTCGAAGAACCCCGGCGACAAGCAGGGCGGAGTCGGCCTGAGCAAGATCAGCCTCACCAAGGCCGCTCCGACGGTCGGCCTCGCCAAGTCCGGAGCGGAGCGAGGGATCACCCAGGTGAACCTGAACTGGTCCCAGGGCGGATCCCCGGCCCCACGGAAGCAGGGGTTCCTCGCCAAGCTCACGGGTGGCGCGACGGGCCGCGGCATCGACCTCGACCTCGCCTGCCTCTACGAGCTTGCCGACGGCTCCAAGGGCGTCGTCCAGGCCCTCGGGAACAGCTTCGGTGCGCTGGAGAAACCCCCGTTCATCGCACTCGACGGCGACGACCGGACCGGCGCCGTATCCGGCGGTGAGACCATGCGCATCGACCTGGGCCAACCCGAACGATTCCGGCGGATCCTGATCTTCGCGATGATTTACGAGGGCGCCCCGAACTGGGCTGCCGTGGACGGTGTCGTCACCCTCACTCCGCCCTCCGGACCGCAGATCGAGGTGCGCCTCGACTCGCCGAACAATGGCGCACGCATCTGTGCCATCGCGATGCTGCAGAACACCGGCCGCGAGATCAGCGTCTCGCGGCTCGTCGAGTACGTCGACGGCAGCCAGTCCGACCTCGATCGTGCTTACGGTTGGGGCATGAACTGGGCCCCGGGCCGCAAGTAGCACCATCGCGCCCGATGGTGGCATTCGGCTGCAACGAATATCGGGCCGACAGCGATCCCTTCAGAGGTTCACCCCTTCGGGTGGAACGATGCCGACTACTCAGGGGGTTTGCCGTGACATCTCCGATTCTGTCCAAGGGACAGAACATCACTCTGCCGAGTGACCTGTCGCAGATCGACGTGGTCGTCGGGTGGGTCGAATCGGAGGTCGAGGTCGACGCTTCGGCGCTGCTGCTCGGCTCCGAACGAAAGGTACGTTCGGACGCGGACTTCGTCTTCTACAACCAGCCGGAGTCCGCCGACGGGTCCGTACGGTTCCTCGGCACGAGTACAACCGAAGAAGGAGCGCAGGCGCGGATCGCTGTCGTTCTCTCGGACGTGCCCGCCGACGTACACACGGTGGCGCTCGCGGGAAGCCTCGGTACCGGGAGATTCGGAGACCTGGGCAAGCTCACCCTGCGAGTGGTCGACCCTGCAGGGCATCCGGTGGCGGAGTACGTGACCGCAGACGCGACCAGCGAAGCTGCCTTCGTTTTCGGGGAGATCTATCGGCGCAACGGCGAATGGAAGGTCCGTGCTGTCGGGCAAGGATGGGATTCCGGTCTGTCCGCGCTCGCGACGGATTTCGGCGTCGACATCGACGAGGAACCGGGGGGACCGTCGCACGACGCCGGTGACACCGTCTCAGTGCGCGACTCCGCTCACACCGATGCCGGGGAGGCACCGACCGCTCCGGTCGCGGATGTCATCGAGGACCACGCCGGCACATCCGCCGCACCTTCAGCGAAGCGGCGCGGCGTACGAACCACCAGGCGAGTTGTCACAAAGGCGAAGCCGATCGATTTCAAGCTCGCAGAGCACGACGCCTGGCAACCTGCGCGACTCTTCTCCGTAGCTGGAGTGGGTAGCGGCGAAGAGCAGGAACGCAGGGCAACGTCCGCGCTTGTTGCGGCTATGCAGGCGGTACGTCCTTTCGCCCGTGCCATCTGTTCCCGAGTCGGGGCGCCGGCAGGTGCGTTCGAGGGTTATTGCGAAGTGCAGTACGCCCAGGGCGAGTCGAAGGTGATTCCCGACGCCGTGCTGAAGGTGTCGCGTGGCGCCAAACTCTGGACCGCGTTGCTCGAGGTCAAGACGGGGAACGGCAAGCTCAGACGGGAACAGTTGGAGAACTATCTCGATGTCGCGCGGAAGAACAAGTACGACGTCGTCGTGAGTCTTTCGAACGACATTCCTGCCAGTGCGGGAGAGCTTCCCATCGAGGTCGACCGCCGCAAACTCGCCAAGGTGGCCCTGCGGCATCTGTCCTGGTCGGAGGTAGCGCACGAAGCTCGCATGCTTCTGTCCCACGGCGGTGTCGACGATGCGCTGCAGGCGTGGATTCTCGGTGAGTTTCTTCGCTACCTGGACCACCCCCGGTCCGGTGCGGCCGAGTTCGTCGACATGGGACGCCATTGGGTTGGGGTCCGAGATGCCGTCGCGTCAGGAACTTTGCGTGCGGGCGACAAGAAGGCGGCAGCAGTGGCGGACACGTGGGTGTCCTTGGCGCGGCATCTTGCGCTTCGTTTGACCGCTGAATTGGGAGTGACGGTCAAACACGTTCTACCTCGGCGATACAACAACGACCCGAGTGCACGAAACGCCTACTTCGCAGAAAAGCTGGCGTCCGAGGGGACTCTCGAGGCCCTTCTCCGTATTCCGGAAACAGCCGGTGATCTCGTGGTAGTGGCCGATCTCCGCACCAACCGTGTCCGCTGCCGGACCACCATCGATGCTCCTGACGAAGGCACTTCGGCACGTCGATTGTCCTGGTTGCTGAGGCAACTGAAGGACGCACCGGGTGATGTCCAAGTGGAAGCAGTCTTCTCCGAGCGCGGAAACGAAGCCTGCGAGCATCTCGACGCCGTCCGTGCCGATTCCAAGATCCTCACCGAGGGGAGGGACGGCCGGATCGTCAGCTTCACCCTTCAGCAGGGCTTCCCTATGGGAGGCCGACGGTCGGGAACTGCCGCCGGATTCATCACCAGCGTGACCTCTTCCACCGACTCGTTCTATGCCGGTGTCGTCCAGCCCCTGAGGGGGTGGGTGCCGGCTGCTCCCAAACCGGCACCTCTCGGCGAACCGGCTGCTTCCGAGTTCGAATAGGCCCGGGGGAGGGCTCGCCCTACCGGCGGGCCCTTCATCGTTTCGCGGACAACTCGCGCAGCAGCGTCTCGGCGTCGGCGAACGCCCGCGCCCGTCGCACGACGGTCGGCGCCGCCGGCGGATGCCCGTCCCACCCGTAGAACAGCGTGCTCAGGCTCAGGACGATCCGCTCCGGGTGGATCCAGTCGCCCCACCGGACGAATTCGGGATCCCGCACCAGCTGCCGGGCCGCCTCGAGCGGCCCGGCGCCGCGCGCGTACTGTTCCCGGCCGGCCTGCTCGAGCCACACCCAGTAGGCGCGCAACTCGCGGATCTCCGTGGGTCCGCACAGCGGCCCGTGACCGGGCACGTAGAGGTCCGCGTCCAGGGCCAGCAGCCGGTCGATCGCGGCGAGCCAGTTCTCCAGCGGCCCGTGCCACAGGATCGGGGTCGAGCCGATGAACAGCAGATCGCCGGCGAACACGATGCCGGCGTCCGACACGTGCGCGATGAGGTCCCCGGCGGTGTGGCACGGCCCGAGGCGCTCGAGCTGGACCGGACGTTGCCCCACATCGAGCCGCAG
>NZ_PCZU01000229.1:0-3440 GCF_002887785.1 Rhodococcus sp. ENV425 | reverse complement strand
CCGGATTCGGGGCCCGCCCTGCTGCTCGGCAAACGCGGCGGTCGGCTGGGCCCGCGCCAGGTCCGTACCGTGGTCCACGAGACCGTGGCCGCCGTCCCCGGCGCGCCGGATCTCGCGCCGCACGGGCTGCGGCACAGCGCCGCAACACACCTGCTCGAGGGGGGCGCCGACCTGCGGGTGGTGCAGGAGCTGCTGGGGCACTCGAGCCTGGCGACGACCCAGCTCTACACCCATGTCTCGGTAGCACGGCTGCGTGCGGCACACGAACAGGCGCATCCGCGGGCGTGACCTGTACGCGGCGACGGCCGCGGCGCGGTTTGGTACGGTCGCCGCCGCATCTGCTGTGCAATCCGGGGGGGATCAGTGGCATACGACGAGTCGACGCACGCTCTGCCGGCCTGGCTTCGGGACGAGCCGGCGCCCGACCCGGCGCCGACCGGTCGCCGGGGCAGGCGACGGGGGAGTGACCGGACGGTCGGGGGGCCCGTCGAGGCCGAGCCGCCCGTGCAGCCGCCGGCGGCTGCCGAGCCCGTTCGCCTCCCGGCTCCGGTGCCGTCGATTCCGTTCGGCATGCCACCACGACGCCGTCCCGACTCCGTGCCCGAATCGCCGGTCGTCGAACCCGCGATTCCCGAGGCGGCGACGACCGATCCGGCGGCGACGGAGCCGGTGGTCGCCGAACCATCGGTAGCCGAAGCCGCGGTCACCGGGCCGGTAGCCGCCGAGGGTCCGGAAGAGGCCGTGCCGCCGAGTGATCCGGCGGGGCGTCGCCCCGCCGAGCCCGTGCCGGCTTCGCCGGAGTCCGGCTCGGAACCCGACGAGGTGCCCCCGCAGATGTCGGAAGATGATGCGGGGCAGCGTTGTTCGACCATATCCGCGTCGTCCCGAGGGGTCTCGTCGGAGCTCGACGCGTCGGAGCCGCGGCCGTCGAACCTGGACCTGACCTCCGGTGCGCTCGTCCGGCGGTCCCGTCGCACCCCGGTGACCGGCTGGCGGCGCGGCGTGCACCGGCTCACCGGGGGAATCCTCGCGCCCGGCGAATCGGCCGACGAGGCACACAGGCGCGAGCTCGTCGACCGGGTCCGGCAGCCGATCAGCGGCGACTACCGGATCGCCGTGCTCTCCCTCAAGGGCGGTGTCGGAAAGACGACGACCACCGTCGGGCTCGGCGCCACGTTCGCCTCGTTGCGGGGCGACTGCGTGATCGCGGTGGACGCGAATCCCGACTTCGGCACGCTCGCACAGCGGGTGCCGCAGCAGAC
Source organism: Rhodococcus sp. ENV425 (assembly GCF_002887785.1). Lineage (NCBI taxonomy): Bacteria > Bacillati > Actinomycetota > Actinomycetes > Mycobacteriales > Nocardiaceae > Rhodococcus > Rhodococcus sp. ENV425. The sequence continues at coordinate 2,178 of NZ_PCZU01000229.1, read as the reverse complement.
CGAGTCCACGGTGCGCGACCTGCTCGCCGCGGCCCCGCGGATCTCCCGCTACTCCGATGTCCGCGCGCACACTTCCCAGGCACCGAGCCGCCTCGAGGTGCTTGCGAGTGAACGCGACCCGGCCGTGTCGGAGGCGTTCAGCGAGGACGACTACCGCCGGGTCGTGGACATCCTGCGGGTGTACTACAACGTCGTCCTCACCGATTGCGGCACGGGCATCATGCATTCGGCCATGCGTGGTGTGCTCGCCCTCGCCCACGCCCTTGTGCTGGTCGCGTCCCCGGCGATCGACGGCGCCCGGAGCGCCGCGGCGACCCTCGACTGGCTGCAGCACCACGGGTTCGGGGCGCTCGTCGAACGCACCGTCGTGGTGATCAGCGCCGCCCGGCCCGGGGCCACCAACATCGACATGGAGGCTGTGACGGGCCACTTCCTCGCGCGGTGCCGGGCCGTGCAGGTGGTGCCGTTCGACGAGCACCTCGCCGAGGGGGCCGAGATCGACCTCGGCCTGCTCCGCCCGGCCACCCGCCGGGCCTTCCTCGAGCTCGCCGCCATGGTCGCCGACGACTTCGCGACGGTGTCGGGGCGTCACGCCGCCGGCCGTCGCGCGTAGCGGAGCGGAGCGGCGACCGGATGGGCCGTCGCGCGTAGCGGAGCCGCGGCCTACGGGAAACCGGCTGGAGACGGATCACCGACCGCACGAGCGGCAGAGGGTCGAGGTAGTCGTCGCGGTCCCGGCGCAGACCCCAGTGCAGGCAGGCCGGGGCGCGGCAGCCCTCGTGGCCCGGTTCGAGGGTGCCGAGCGGATCACCCCGTTCCACGCGCCGGCCGGCCGTCACCGTCGCGGTCACCGGCTCGTAGGTGGTGCGCAGCCCGCCGGCGTGCGCCACCGAGACGACGGGTTTGCCGGCGACGGTCCCGGCGAACACCACCACCCCGGCGCCGGCGGCGAGCACCGGCTGACCGGGCCGGCCGGTGAGGTCGGCGCCGCGGTGTCCGGGTAGCCAGTCGTGCTCGGGACCGTCGAAGGGGCGGGCCAAGGTCGGCCGTGGATGCAGCGGCCAGCCGAACTCGCGCGGGGCGGCCGCGGCGGGAACCGAACCCGCGAGCGCGGTGAGCGCGGTCAGGACGGCGATCCCGGCGATCTTCATCCGCCCAGCGTGCCGGGCGGCGCCGGCGTGCGACAGGGCCTCGTCGACATTGTGGACAACCACCCGATCCATCCACAGATCGGCCGAACCGGCCTGCTGATCAGGCAGTTGTGGTTCCCGCGGGGCAAGGCCGTACACTGTTCGAGCGGTCTGTGTTCGCAGATCGACTTCGCGCGTCCGCGCGCTGATCGCCGCCCGGTGTGCCGGGCGCCATCGGAAAATGGCCGTCGGCCGGTCCCGCAAGGGTCCGACGGGCATGCGGACGCCAGGGCGGGGATCACCCGATCTCCCGCGGCAACCGAACCGAAAGAGAGAACAGCCATGGCTGTCGTAACAATGAAGCAGCTGCTCGACAGCGGCGCCCACTTCGGCCACCAGACCCGTCGCTGGAACCCGAAGATGAAGCGGTTCATCTTCACCGACCGCAACGGCATCTACATCATCGACCTGCAGCAGACCCTGACGTACATCGACAAGGCGTACGAGTTCATCAAGGAGACGGTCGCCCACGGTGGCACCGTGCTGTTCGTCGGCACCAAGAAGCAGGCGCAGGAGTCCATCGCGGAAGAGGCCACCCGGGTCGGGATGCCCTACGTGAACCAGCGCTGGCTCGGCGGCATGCTCACCAACTTCTCCACCGTCCACAAGCGCCTGCAGCGCCTGAAGGAGCTGGAGTCGATGGAGCAGACCGGTGGCTTCGAGGGTCGCACCAAGAAGGAAATTCTCATGCTCACGCGTGAGAAGACCAAGCTCGAGCGCACCCTCGGCGGCATCCGCGACATGGCCAAGGTGCCGTCGGCGATCTGGGTCGTCGACACCAACAAGGAGCACATCGCCGTCGGCGAGGCCCGCAAGCTGAACATCCCGGTCGTTGCGATCCTCGACACCAACTGCGATCCCGACGTCGTCGACTACCCGATCCCGGGCAACGACGACGCGATCCGGTCGGCCGCGCTGCTGACCAAGGTCGTCGCCTCCGCCGTCGCCGAGGGCGTGCAGGCCCGTGCCGGCCAGAGCGCCGACAAGG
>NZ_PCZU01000228.1:0-651 GCF_002887785.1 Rhodococcus sp. ENV425 | reverse complement strand
GATGCTCGTCGCACACACCGTCGCGGTCGTTGCGTGCGCGGCCCTGCTCGAGGCGGCGCAACGCCTGTACGGGCCGCTGACCCGGGCGGTGCGGGCGGCATGGACCGCGGCGCCCCCTCGCATCGAGGCAGCCCGGACGGTGCTGCCGGTCGTGGCGGGCCGGACCGTCGCGTCGGCCCGGCCGGCACCGTGCATCTCCCGGCGGGGGCCGCCCGTCGCGGCGTGACCGCGACCCACCCCACCGGAGAGAGAAACCCATGAACATCCCGAACACCGTCGCCGCACGCCGGCGACAGACCCCACTCGTTCTCGCCCGGCTCGCCGGGCTCCTCGGCCTCGCCCGGCTCGCCGGGCTCCTCGGCGCGGTCGCGGCGGCATTGCTGTTCGCGGCCGGCCCGGCCGCCGCGCACTCGGTCGTCATCGCCAGCACACCCGCGCCGGGCGAGCAGATCGCGCAGGGCCCCGAGCGCGTGAGCCTGACCTTCAACGAGGCTCTGCAGGAGTCCTTCGCCGCGCTGACCGTCGTCGGCCCGGACGGCAACCTGTGGTCCAAGGGTGATCCCCTCGTCGAGGACGCCACGGTCTCCGTGGCCGTCGGCGATCTCGGCCCGGCCGGCGAGTACACCATCGCCTACCGCGTGACCTCGGCGG
>NZ_PCZU01000227.1:10469-26991 GCF_002887785.1 Rhodococcus sp. ENV425 | reverse complement strand
GAGGCCCACGTCCCCGCCTGATCCCGCACCGTCCGAAATACGCGGCAGCCCGCCCCCTGGCCGACCAGGGGGCGGGCTGCCGTCGCTCTGCGCCGCACCCGTCCGGTCCGAAGAGGGTCGTGATCGACTGGGATCATGCCCGGATGAGTCACCGACCCCGCGCAAGGAGCAGCAGATGACCTACTTCGAACGGATCGGTCCGGCCGCGTTCCGGCCGACCCACCACGTCAGCGGTGCCTGGAACCCGCAGGAGCAGCACATCGCGCCCGCACTGGGTCTGCTGGTCCACGCCGTGGAATGCGACCGTGACGCACGCCGCGACGACGGACTGGTCGTCGGCCGCCTGTCCTACGACATCCTCGGCACCGTCCCGGTCGACACGGTCGAGACCACCGTCACCGTCCTGCGTCCCGGGCGCACCATCGAGCTCGTCGAGGCCGTCCTCGCCCACGACGGTCGCGCCGTCGTACGGCTGCGGGCCTGGCTCATGCAATCCCGCCCCACCCCCGCGCTGGAGGCGACGTCGCTGCCGCGGATCGACCCGCCCGACGCCATGGCTCCCTGGGACGCCTCGACGGTGTGGCCGGGCGGGTTCATCGCCTCCACCGAGATCCGCCGCATCCAGCTCGAGCCCGGCCGGGCGGCGTACTGGGTGCGCACGCCGCTGCCCCTCGTGCTCGACGAGAAGGTCAGCGCGCTGGCCGGTGCCGCGGGACTGTTCGACATCGCCAACGGCATGACCGTGCGCGTGTCCCCGAAAGACGTCGCCTTCCCCAACGTCGACCTCACCGCCCACCTGTTCACCGAACCCCGGGGCGACTGGCTCGGCTTCGACACCACCGTCTCGTTCGGTCCCGACGGCCTGGGGCTGACCAGCAGCGTCCTCCACGACACGCACGGCCCCGTCGGCACCGTGTCCCAGATCCTCACCGTCCGCCCCAACTGACGGCGAGAGCTGTCGCACCCGTGGGGCGAACTCGCCTCACGGTGTCCGCGACGGGCCCGTCCGGGCGCCGACATAGGCCGCGAGGTGCTCGCCGGTGAGGGTGGAGCGGGTGGTGACGAGGTCGGCGGGTGTGCCCTCGAAGACGATCCGGCCACCGTCGTGGCCGGCGCCGGGGCCGAGGTCGATGATCCAGTCGGCGTGCGCCATGACCGCCTGGTGGTGCTCGATGACGATGACGGACTTGCCGGAGTCGACGAGCCTGTCGAGCAGGCCGAGCAGTTGCTCGACGTCGGCGAGGTGGAGGCCGGTTGTCGGTTCGTCGAGGACGTAGACGCCGCCCTTCTCGGCCATCCGGGTGGCCAGCTTGAGTCGCTGCCGCTCACCGCCGGACAACGTGGTGAGCGGCTGGCCGAGGGTGACGTAGCCGAGCCCGACGTCGGCGAGCCGCTGCAGAATCTTGTGGGCCGCCGGGATCCGCGCCTCGCCGGCGCCGAAGAACTCCTCGGCCTCGGCCACCGGCATCGCGAGCACGTCGGCGATGCTCCGGCCGCCGAACGTGTACTCCAGCACCTCGGCCTGGAACCGCCTCCCCTCGCAGTCCTCGCAGGTGGATTCGACGGTGGCCATGACGCCCAGGTCGGTGTAGATGACTCCGGCGCCGTTGCAGGCGGGGCACGCGCCCTCGGAGTTGGCGCTGAACAACGCCGGCTTCACGCCGTTGGTCTTCGCGAACGCCTTCCGGATCGGGTCGAGCAGTCCGGTGTACGTCGCCGGGTTGCTCCGCCGCGAGCCCTTGATCGCCCCCTGGTCGACCGACACCACTCCGTCGCGCCCGGACACCGAACCGTCGATCAGCGAGCTCTTGCCCGAGCCCGCCACCCCGGTGAGGACGACCAGCACGCCGAGCGGAATGTCCACGTCGACGTCCTGCAGGTTGTGGGTGCCGGCGCCGCGCACTTCCAGCACACCCGACGGTGTCCGCACCGAGGGCTTCACCGACGCGCGGTCGTCCAGGTGCCGCCCGGTGAGCGTGCCACTGGCACGCAGCCCCTCGACGGTGCCCTCGAACACCACCTCGCCGCCCTCGGTGCCGGCGCGCGGTCCGAGGTCGACGACGTGGTCGGCGATCGCGATCGCCTCCGGCTTGTGCTCGACGACGAGCACCGTGTTGCCCTTGTCGCGCAGCTGCAGCAGCAGGTCGTTCATACGCGCGATGTCGTGCGGGTGCAGGCCGATGGTGGGTTCGTCGAACACGTACGTGACGTCGGTGAGCGAGGAACCGAGGTGGCGGATCATCTTGGTGCGCTGTGCCTCTCCCCCGGAGAGGGTGCCCGCCGGCCGGTCGAGTGAGAGGTACCCCAACCCGATCTCGGCGAACGAGTCGAGAAGGTGTTGCAGCCCGGTGAGCAGCGGGGCCACCGACGGTTCGTCGAGGCTCCGGACCCAGACGGCCAGGTCGCTGATCTGCATCGAGCAGACGTCGGCGATGTTCTTTCCCTTGATCTTCGACGACCGGGCCTCCTTGCCGAGCCGGGTGCCGTCGCACTCGGGGCAGGTGGAGAAGGTCACGGCCCGTTCCACGAACGCCCGGATATGCGGCTGCAGTGCGTCGACGTCCTTGGACAGCATCGACTTCTGGATCTTCGGGATCAGCCCCTCGTACGTCAGGTTGATCCCTTCGACCTTGATCTTGGTCGGCTCCTTGTACAGCAGGTCGTGCAGTTCCTTCCTGGTGTACTTGCGGATCGGTTTGTCCGGGTCGAAGAAGCCGCAGCCCCGGTAGATCCGGCCGTACCAGCCGTCCATGCTGTAACCGGGGATCGTGAGCGCACCCTCGTTGAGCGACAGACCGTCGTCGTACAACGCGGACAGGTCGAAGTCGGTGACCGCGCCCATCCCCTCACAGCGCGGACACATGCCGCCGAGCCGGGTGAAGGTCGCCCTCTCGGTCTTCGTCTTGCCGGCGCCGCGTTCGACCGTGATCGCACCGCTGGCCTTCACCGAGGGGACGTTGAACGAGTACGCGTTGGGCGAGCCGATGTGCGGCTGCCCCAGCCGGCTGAAGAGGATGCGCAGCATCGCGTTTGCGTCGGTGGCGGTGCCGACGGTGGAGCGGGGGTTCGAGCCCATCCGCTCCTGGTCGACGATGATCGCGGTCGTCAATCCTTCGAGGACGTCGACCTCGGGCCGCGCCAGCGTCGGCATGAAACCCTGCACGAAGGCGCTGTAGGTCTCGTTGATCATCCGCTGCGACTCCGCGGCGATGGTGCCGAACACCAGAGAGCTCTTGCCCGAACCGGAGACGCCGGTGAACACCGTCAGCCGGCGCTTCGGGATCTCGACGCTGATGTCCTTGAGGTTGTTCACGCGCGCACCGTGCACGCGGATCAGATCGTGACTGTCCGCAACGTGCGGCGCAGACGACCGCGTGTCCGTCCTCGTGGCCATGCTCATGGTGTCTCCATCTGCCGGGAAGGGAAAGCTCGAGTCAATGGTGACGTCCATGGCGGTCAGGCTAGGTGCGGCTCGGTGACTCCCGCTTCTCGATTCCTGATCGGTCTGGTCACCGTCTTCGCGACGCACGACGGCATCCCCGCCGCCGTGCGCGCGGCCTGACGCCGATAGACGCTGGGGGGCACACCGACCAATTCGGTGAAGCGAGTGCTGAAGGTCCCCAGCGACGCGCAGCCGACCGCGAAACACACCTCGGTGACGCTGAGATCGCCGCGACGCAACAGCGCCATCGCGCGTTCGATGCGCCGCGTCATCAGGTACGCGTACGGCGACTCCCCGTACGCGGCCCGGAACTGGCGGCTGAGGTGCCCGGCCGACATGTGCACGCCACGGGCGAGCGCCTCGACGTCCAGCGGCTGCGCGTACTCCCGATCGATCCGGTCACGGACGCGGCGCAGCCGCGCGAGGTCACGCAGGTGCTGCGCGTCAGCGGGTCTGCTGGTCACCCACGCGATCGTGCCACGTCGCAGCGGAGTTGCCCAGCGCTGCCGACCGCCCCCCCCACGAGGCCGGATCGATCAGGAATCGAGAAGCGCGGGACACGGAGCCGCTCCTAACCTGCTCGTCATGGATATCACCATTCACACGAGCTTCCTGCCGCACGACGACCCGGACGCGTCGCTCGCCTTCTACCGCGACGTCCTCGGCTTCGAGGTCCGCAGCGACGTGGGGCAGGGCAGGATGCGCTGGATCACGGTCGGCCCGGCCGGTCAGCCCGACACGTCCCTCCTCCTGGCGCCGCCGGCCGCCGACCCGGGCATCACCGACGACGAGCGCCGCACCATCGCCGAGATGATGGCGAAGGGCACCTACGGCTGGATCCTGCTGGCCACCCGGGACCTCGACGCCACATTCGAAAAGGTGCAGGCCGGCGACACCGAGGTCGTCCAGGAGCCGACCGAACAGCCGTACGGCATCCGCGACTGCGCCTTCCGCGACCCCGCGGGCAACATGGTCCGCATCCAGGAGCTTCGCTGAGACGTACGGGCGTCGATGCGGCCGTGCCGGCCGGCACGGCGACCACCGGCAACAAGGGCGGCAGCGCACCGTCGCAGAGGTGCCCGCCCTGCCGACGGCCCACCAGGGCCGCGCGGAAGACGGAGAGGGGAGTGCTCTCATGTGTCGGCCCGAATGGCGGCGTGCACGCGCCGACGCGCAGCGCCGGACCGATCTCGCGCGGCTGCGCCGCGTTCGCGACCGGATCGATCGGGAGTACGCGCAGCCGCTGGACGTCGAGGCGCTCGCCCGTGGCGTGCACATGTCGGCCGGGCACCTCAGCCGCCAGTTCCGGGCCGCGTACGGGGAGTCGCCGTACGCGTACCTGATGACGCGGCGCATCGAACGCGCGATGGCGCTGTTGCGTCGCGGCGATCTCAGCGTCACCGAGGTGTGTTTCGCGGTCGGCTGCGCGTCGCTGGGCACGTTCACCACCCGCTTCACCGAGCTGGTCGGCATGCCGCCCGGCGTCTTCCGGCGCCTGGCGGCGGATGTTGCGTCCGGCCATGACGATGCTGCGGGTACGGCCCGCGATGCGGGCTCTGCGGTCATGACGGGCGGGATGCCGGCGTGTGTGGCGAAGCAGGTGGCACGACCGGTCAGGAATCGAGAAGCCCCGGCCTGCAAGCAGTCCCTAGCGTGATGGTCATGACAACCACCGCATCCGACACGTCCATCGCATCTGTCACCCTCGAGGTGGCCGACCCCGAGACCGCCCACCGCTTCTACACCGCCTTCGGCGTGGACACGTACCTACGCCTGCGGGCATCCGAGTCGCACTCCACCGGATTCCGTGGCTTCACCCTGGCGCTCACGGTGTCCCGGCCGGCCACCGTCGACAGCTTCCTCGGCGCCGCCGTGGACGCCGGCGCCACGGTGCTCAGGCCCGCCGCGAAGTCGCTCTGGGGCTACGGCGGAGTCGTCCAGGCCCCGGACGGGACGATCTGGAAGGTCGCGACCTCGGCGAAGAAGGACACCGGCCCGGCCACCTGTGAGATCGACGAGATCGTCCTGCTGCTCGGTGTGGAGGACGTGAAGGCCAGCAAGCAGTTCTACGTCGGCCGGGGCCTGACCGTGGCCAAGAGCTTCGGCGGCAAGTATGCCCAGTTCACTGCCGGCGAGTCCAGCCCCGTCAAGCTGGCGCTGTACAAGCGTCGCGGCCTGGCCAAGGACCTCGGCGTCCCCGCCGACGGCACCGGCTCGCACCGCATCGTCCTCGGCAGCACGGCCGGCCCCTTCATCGACCCGGACGGATTCGCCTGGGAGGCTGCCACATCGCTCACCCCCGCGCCGCCCGCGGTGCCTGCACAGTCCTGACCTGCCTCATCCCTGTTGTGAGAGGAAACCTGCCATGCAGCAACCGAAGTCGTCCACCGAGAACTCCGGCGCGAGCACCGAGCAGTACCACGGATTCACCGCCGAGGAGCGGGCCGCGATGAAGGAGCACGCGCAGGAGCAGAAGAAGGCGGCGGCGCGGCGCGGTTCGCGGGCGGAGAAGGAGGCGGCAGCGGAGCGGGACGTGCTCGCGAAGATCGCCGAGATGCCGGAAGCGGACCGGGTCCTCGCCGAGCGGATCCACGACATCATCAAGACCGCCGCTCCGGACCTCGCGCCGAAGCTCTGGTACGGGATGCCCGCGTACGCCAGAAACGGCAAGGTCCTCTGCCACTTCCAGAGCGCGCAGAAGTTCGGGTCGAGGTATGCCACGCTCGGCTTCAGCGACGAGGCGGCGCTCGACGACGGCGCCATGTGGCCGATCGCCTACGCCCTGAAGGAGCTGACCGCAGCCCAAGAACAGCGCATCAGCGCGCTCGTGAGGAAGGCCGTGGGCTGAGGCCGTCGGTGCCGGCGTTGCGTTGAACCCGATCGAGCCGAGCCGACGACCGTGACGAGGCGGACCGGGGTCAGGCGTTGCCGGGCCCGGCGGTGGCCGGTTCCACGTGGATGAAGGTCTCGGTGTGCGGCAGCACCGCGTCGATGGCCGCCTCGATGCGGTCGGCCATGTCGTGGGCGGTCCGCACGGTCCAGTCGCCCGGAACGGTCACGACGACGAACACCTGGCGTTGCCGGCCCGATTCGACGGTGCGCAGCGGCGCGAACTCGACCGGGCACTCGGCGCGGAACCGGTCCAGCACGGCGTTGACCTGGTCCTGTTCGTGCTGGGGGAGGGCGGCGCTGAGCAGGCCGCTGACCGAGCCGCGAAGCAGCCGGTATCCGGTCCACAGGATGTTGACACCCACGACGAGGGCCACGATCGGATCCAGGGGTTCCCAGCCGGTGACGGTGACCAGCACGATGCCGACGATCACTCCGGCGGAGGTCCACACGTCGGTCAACAGGTGCTTGCCGTCCGCGACGAGCGTGATCGAGCGGTGCGTGCGACCCACGCGCTGCAGGGTGATCCCGACGGCCAGGTTGATCAGGGAGGCGACGGTCGTCAGGGCCAGCCCGAGCCCGGGCTGGACGAGCGGAATCGGACTGATCAGGCGTTCGATCGCGGTCCAGACGATCGCGGTGGCCGCGACGAAGATCATCGCACCCTCGACCAGGGCGGAGACGTACTCGGCCTTGCCGTGACCGAAGTGGTGGCTGGCGTCCGGGGGCCGGGCCGCCACCCGCAGTGCGATCAGCGCCACCACTGCGGCGACGAGGTTGACCCCGGATTCGAGGGCGTCGGAGAGGAACCCGACCGAGCCGGTTGCCCACGCGGCGCTCGCCTTGAGGACGATGGTGACCACGGCGGCGGCCAGCGAGAGCAGCATGAAGCGGAACAGCAGCCGATCCTGCCGCTGCCGCGATTCGGGCGTCGACGTCGTCCCCATCCGGCTCCTCCCGGTCCGTCGGTCTCCTCGGTCGCGGAGCGCGCGGTCGGCGCAGAACGCGCCCGGGCAGGTGTTCCCACTTCGGGGCGCGGGAACACCTGCGTCGGGTCGGACGGTGCGTCAGGCGGCCGTCGTGGCGTCGAGCAGCGCCTGACGCTGGTTGGCGCCGAGGCCTCCGATGCGGCGGGTGTCCGGGATCGACAGCTGCTCGAGGAGCTTGGCGGCCTTGACCGCGCCGACGCCGGGCAGCGCCTTGATCAGGGCCGAGACCTTCGTCTTCTTCACGACCTCGTCGGTCTCCGCCTTGTCGAGCACGGCCGAGACGTCGAGCTCTCCGGCCTTGACGGCGGCGAGCAGCTCGCTGCGGGCCTTGCGCACTTCGGCGGCCTTGGCGAGTGCGGCGGTGCGCTGTTCGTCGGTGAGAACGGGTGCTGGCATGACGGCCCCCTGTGTTGTCCGATGGTGAGCGGCCCCGGGCGAGGCTGCCGCGGCTGATGCTGCCAGGTCGGACCGACAATTCGTCGTTCCGGCACGCGGGGACGGCAGATCCGCGGGGTTCGCGGTGCGGATCCGGCCGATCCCGGCCCGTGCCCTGCGACTACGCTGTCACCGGTTCACGACCGGCGGGACGGAGTTGACGATGTGCGCGGCGAAGGCGGCTACGGTCGGGACCGGCAACGGCCGGCAGGCGATCCTCGACTCGGCGATGCGGAACATGAACGAGCGCGGGTACCACGGCACCTCGATGCGCGACATCGCCCGGGACGCCGACATCACCGTCGCCTCGATCTACCACCACTTCAAGTCCAAGCAGGAGATCCTGCAGGACATCATGACCCGGGCGCTGCACGATGCGATCGCCATGACCCGCGGGGCGTTGCTGCGGGCGGGGGGTTCGCCGGACGCGCAGCTGCAGGCGCTGGTGCGCGCGTGGGTCATGTTCCACACCACCCGGCAGCTCGATGCGCTGGTCGGTGCGACGGAGCTGCGCAGCCTGAACGAGGCCGGTCGCCGGCTCGTCGTCGCGCTGCGTGACGAACAGGAGGGTCTGTTCCGCGACGTCGTCGAGCGGGGCGTCGAGGAGGGGGCCTTCGAGGTGGAGTTCCCGCGCGATGCGGTGCGCGGAATCATCAACATGGGCCAGTCGGTGTGCGCCTGGTGGCGGTCCGACGGGCCGCTGCGGCCGGAGGAGCTCGCGGACCGCTACGCGGATCTGGCCCTGGCGATGGTGCAGCACCGTCCCCGTCACGGCGGCCTCTCTGATTCCTAACGATTGATCGGCTGCCGCCTCTTCGGTGCTGCAGCATTTTCCTCCCGCATCGGCATTATCGCAGATGAATCCCCGTACGTCGGTGACCGTGTTGACACCGAACGCTCGTTCGGCGACTCTGTAGGTCATCCGAACGATCGTTTGGCCGACAGGCCGACGCAGGAAGGAATCCGCGATGACTGCATCGCCTGCGGGCGCCGTCGCCGACCTCGATCTCGACGCGCTGACCGTCCACCTGCAGCGCGTACTCGGCGGTGAGGTCACCGGCGCGCTCACCGCCTCCCTCATCGGCGGTGGCCGCTCCAACCCCACCTACCGGCTCGCCGACGACGAGCACGCATGGGTGCTGCGCCGACCGCCGTACGGGCACGTGCTGCCCAGCGCGCACGACATGCGGCGCGAGTTCACCGTCATCAACGCCCTCGGTGGCACGTCCGTCCCCGTGCCCCGCGCGGTGCACCTGTGCGAGGACGAGAGCATCCTCGGCGCGAAGTTCTATCTGATGGAACTCGTCGACGGCGTGGCCGTCGGTACCGTCGAACAGGCCTCGGCCCTCACCGCCGACGAGCGTCGCCGCCTCGGGTTCTCGCTCGCCGACACCCTGGCCGCGCTGCACGACATCGACCCCGACGCCGTCGGGCTCGGCAGCTTCGGCCGTCCGGACGGCTACCTCGAGCGCCAGCTCGGCCGGTGGGCGAAGCAGTGGGAGGCCTCTCGCCGCGTCGACCGGCCCGAGGTGGCGGTGCTGCTCGACAAGCTCCGTCGCGCGCTGCCGCAGACCCGCCACCCCGGGATCGTCCACGGCGACGTCAAGCTCGACAACGTCCTCGCCGCGCCGCAGGATCGCGGACGCATCGCCGCCGTGCTCGACTGGGAGATGGCCACCCTCGGCGACACCCTCGCCGACGTGGGAATCATGCTGAGCTTCTGGGATGTTCCCGGTGCGGCATACAACCCCATCACCCGCGGCCTCGCCACCCTCGACGGATTCCCCACCCGCACGGAGCTGCTCGAGCGCTACGCCGCCGCGCGCGGAATCGATCTCGCCGACATCGACTGGTACACCGTCTTCGCCGACTTCAAGATCGCCGTCATCCTCGAGGGCATCGGTGCCCGCCACGACCGGGGCGAGACGGTGGGGGAGGGCTTCGACGGCATCGCCGACATGGTCGGGCCGTTGCTCCGGCGCGCCCTCGATCTCGCTGCCACCTCGGCCCTTCCCGAACTGCGCCGCTAGGCGATCACTCCCTCAGAATCGGAGCAACAATGGATTTCGAATACAGCCCCAAGGTCCGCGAACTGCAGGACCGGCTCACCGGCTTCCTGCAGGAACGCATCCTGCCGGCCGAGCCGATCGCCGCGCAGCAGCTCGCGAGCAAGCCCGACTACTGGGGTGCCCCGCCGATCATGGCCGACCTCAAGGCTTCCGCCAAGCGGCAGGGGCTGTGGAACCTCTTCCTCCCCGAGGCGGGCGGGGCCGGCCTGACCAATCTCGAATACGCCCCGCTGGCCGAATTGACCGGATGGAGCCCGCATCTCGCCCCGGAGGCGCTCAACTGCGCCGCGCCGGACACCGGGAACATGGAGCTGCTCGCCCGCTACGGCACCGACGCCCAGAAGCAGCAGTGGCTCGGCCCCCTGCTGGAAGGTGAGATCCGGTCCTGCTTCTCGATGACCGAACCCGACGTCGCCAGCTCGGACGCGAGCAACGTCCGCCTCGAGATCGCCGACGACGGCGACGAGTGGGTGCTCACCGGACGCAAATGGTGGTCCACCGCCGCACTGCGGGAGGACTGCCGCGTCGCGATGGTCATGGGGGTCACCGATCCCGGCGCTCCGGCCGGATCCCGGCACTCCATCGTGCTGGTCCCGATGGAGACGCCGGGCCTGGACATCGTCCGCTCCACGTCCGTGCTCGGGTTCGACGACCGGCACGAGGGCGGGCACGGCGAGATCGTCTTCGACCGGGTGCGGGTGCCCAAGGCGAACCTGCTCGGCCCGCGCGGCAAGGGTTTCGCCGTCGCGCAGGCCCGCCTGGGCCCGGGCCGGATCCACCACTGCATGCGCCTGATCGGCATGGCCGAACGCGCCGTCGCGCTGATGACGGAGCGGGCGCGCACCCGCGTCGCATTCGGCAGGCCGCTGGCCGACGAAGGGGTCGTGCAGGCCACCGTCGCCGACGCACGCATCCAGGTGGATGCGGCCCGCCTGATGGTGCTGCGCGCCGCGTGGCGGATGGATGTCGAGGGCGCCAAGGCCGCCCGGCACGACATCGCCGCCGCCAAGGTCATGGTGCCGCTGACGGTGAAGAAGATCGTCGACGACGCCATCCAGATCTTCGGCGGTGCGGGACTGTCCCAGGACACACCGCTCGCAATGCTGTACTCGCAGGCGCGGTTCCTGCAGATCGCCGACGGCCCCGATCAGGTGCACCGCCGGTCCCTCGCTCGCGCCGAGTTCGCCGCGACTCCGGTGCTGCGCGAGGTCCGCGGATAGGACCACACCGCACCGCGACGACGACGGCAGGGTGAGTGGGGCGGCAGGGGAGACGGCGAGCATCCACGCCGGAGTGTGCTCGTCGTGGCGGGGCCGCTCCTGCGCGCCGTCGACATCCGGATTCGCGACGAGAACGACGGCCGCCCAACACCGGGTGTGCAGGTGCCCCGAGGGATCGCACTCGGTCGGCCACACTCCGGCGTCGATCCGCGCGACTTCGGAACCGGTAGATCCACCACTCGCACCGGCCGGGCGGTGCGCAGCTCGTCGAGCACGCGCCCGCATGGACGAGGCGAGCACACCGGCAGCTAGTGACCTTCGCCGAGTCGCCCGGAGAGCCGGTCGAGGCGTTCGAGGCCGGCGCCGTCGAGGCCGACGATCTCGACGCTCTTACCTTTGTTGGCGTACTTGTGCCGGATCGCGTCGAGGGTGGCCACGGTGGAGGCGTCCCAGATGTCGGCGCCGGTCAGGTCGATGACGACGTTGCGCGGGTCGCCCACGTAGTCGAACTGGTAGATCAGGTCGTTGGAGGAGGCGAAGAACAGCTCGCCGTGCACCTTGTAGACACGGGTGTCGACCTTGCCGTCGTGGTCGGTGTCGGCTTCGGAGACCTTCTCGATGCTGGTCAGGTGGGCGACCCGGCGGGCGAAGAGCACCATCGCGGTGACCACGCCGAGGATCACCCCGATCGCGAGGTTGTGGGTGATCACGGTCGCGGCGACTGTCACCAGCATCACGAGGGTTTCGCTGCGCGGCATCAGCTTCAGGGTGCGCGGGGCGATGCTGTGCCAGTCGAGGGTGGCGACCGACACCATGATCATCACCGCCACGAGGGCGGCCATGGGGATCAGGGCGACGACGTCACCGAGGGCGACGACGAGGATCAGGAGGAACACCCCGGCCAGGAAGGTGGAGATGCGGGTGCGGGCCCCGGAGACCTTGACGTTGATCATGGTCTGGCCGATCATCGCGCAGCCGCCCATGCCGCCGAAGAATCCGGTGACCAGGTTGGCAACCCCCTGGCCCCAGCCCTCACGGGTCTTGTTCGAGTGGGTGTCGGTGATGTCGTCGACCAGTTTGGCGGTCATCAGGGATTCGAGCAGGCCGACCAGGGCCATCGCGAGCGCGTAGGGGGCGATGATCGCGAAGGTCTGCGTGGTCAGCGGCACGTCGGGGAGGAACAGCGCCGGGAGGGACTCGGGCAGCGCACCCTCGTCGCCGACGTTCGGCACGTCCCAGCCGAAGGCGAGCACGGCGGCGGTGAGCACCGCGATCGCCACCAGCGGCGCCGGGACCACGGAAGTGAGCTTGGGGAGGAACACCATCACGCCGAGTCCGACGGCGACCAGCGGGTAGACCAACCACGGGACGTCGATCAGGTGCGGCAGCTGGGCGGTGAAGATCAGGACGGCCAGGGCGTTGACGAAGCCCACCATGACGCTGCGCGGGATGAACCGCATCAGCTTGGCCACTCCGAGGACCGACAGCACCACCTGGAACAGGCCGCCCAGGAGGACGGTGGCGACGAGATAGTCGAAGCCGTGCTCGCGGGCCACCGGCGCGACGACCAACGCGATCGCGGCGGTGGCGGCAGAGATCATCGCCGGCCGGCCACCGACGATGGAGATCGTCACGGCCATGGTGAACGAGGCGAACAGCCCGACCCGCGGGTCGACGCCGGCGATGATCGAGAACGAAATCGCCTCCGGGATCAGTGCCAGGGCCACGACCAGGCCGGCCAGGATCTCGGTCTTCAGGCGTTTCGGGGAGCGCAGGGCGGCGCGCACCGAGAGGACGGGATCGTCGTCCGCCTCGTGGACGGCCGGCGCGTTGCCGGCAGGAGTTGTCCCGGCAGGAGTTGTCACAGTCGTGTCTTCTTTCCATGAGAAGCCGGGGGCGACGCCCCCGCGCGGGCGGGACGGCATCGTCTCGTCCGCGGAACCCGCAGAACTCTACCCTCCGGTGAGGGTAGAGTTCGAATCGAGGGTCGGGCCGCTCGCTACGGTGGAGGCGCGACCGGGAGGAAAGGGTGCGGCTGTGACTATCGATTCGGGGCATATGCAGATCGGGCAGGTGGCTGCGCGCACCGAGCTGTCGATCAAGACCATCCGTCACTACGACGAGGTCGGCCTGGTCACCCCGTCCGCCCGCAGCGCCGGCGGGTTCCGCCTCTACACCGAGGACGACGTGCAGCGCCTGCTGGTGATCCGGCGGATGAAACCGCTCGGGTTCACCCTCGACGAGATGCGCGCGTTGCTCGCCGCTCTCGATCGGATCGCCGCCGCCGCGACCTCCGGGCAGGGGGCCGCCGACGCACGCGGCGTGCTGGCGGAGTTCCATCGGCGGGCCGAGGACAGTTGCGCTCGTCTGCGCACGCAGCTCGCGTACGCGGAAGAACTCACCACCATCCTGGGTGAGCACGCCACCGGAGCCTGACCCTGCCGTCGGCGTCGGCGGTGACTGCGCCGAGGACGGGCACCGGATCCCGCGCCCGCCGGCGACCGCGTCGCCGGCATCGATTTCGATGTGGACGTGACCGCCCGCGGACAGCGGCCCCGACGCGACCGCATCGAACTGAGCTGTCACCGGGATGCCGTGCAGTGGGCGGCCGCCGACACGTTCGGCTGTAGCGGCTACTGCGGGCGCAGTGGAGCGAACTGGAACCGCTGCTGCGGCCGGGACGGCTGCGGGCTGCCGAACCGGCGAGAACGCACCCGCGAACCGACGACGACTCGGCCTGCCGCGTTCGCAACGAGCGGCAGGCCGAGTCGTTTTCGTCGTCGACCGGGTTTCCCGGCCCGGCGTCACACCGGTGTGTCGACGAAGCGCTCCTTCAGCTTGCGCTTGACCAGCTTGCCGGTCGGTGTCCGGGGCATGTCGTCACTGAACACGATCCGGCGCGGGAGCTTGTACTTGGCGAGGCGACCGCGGAGGTGGTCGGCCAGTTCGGCGGCGAGCGCGTCGTCGCCGTCGAAGCCGGGGGCCGGTTGGATCACCGCGGTGACGATCTCGCCCATCTCGGCATCGGGCACCCCGATCACGCCGGCGTCGAGGACCTTGGGATGCTCGACGAGCGCGTTCTCGATCTCCTGCGGGTAGATGTTGACTCCGCCGGAGATGATCATGAACGAATCACGGTCGGTGAGGAACAGATACCCGTCCTCGTCCAGGTAACCGACGTCGCCGGTCGTCGTCCACGCCGGGTGGTGCGGGTGCTGGGCGTCGCGGGTCTTCTCCGGTGCGTTGTGGTACTCGAACGGCAGCAGGTCGCGTTCGAAATAGATCGTGCCGATCTGCCCCGCCGGCAGTTCTTCGCCGTTCTCGCCGCAGATGTGGACGACGCCGAGCGCGGCCCGGCCCACCGTGCCGGGTTTGCGCAGCCATTCCTCCGTGTCGACGAGGGTGAGGCCGTTGAGTTCGGTGGAGGAGTAGTACTCCGACAGGATCGGGCCCCACCACGCGATCATCTGCCGCTTGACCTCGACCGGGCAGGGGGCCGCGGCGTGCACGGCGACCTGCAGGCTGGACACGTCGTAGCGGGAGCGCACGTCCTCCGGCAGTTTGAGCATGCGCACGAACATGGTGGGCACCCACTGGCTGTAGGTGACCCGGTACCGCTCGATGTATTCGAGGGCCTTCTCGGGGTCGAAGCGGCCCATCACGACGACCGTGCCGCCGAGGGCCTGCACCGCGGCGCAGGTGCGCAACGGTGCCGCGTGGTACAGCGGTGCGGGGGACAGGTACACCGTCTCCGGATTTACGCCCCACACCGAGGCGTTCATGGCGGTCATCGTGTCACCGGGTTCGTGAACCTGGCGGTCGGGCAGCGCGGGCTTGATGCCCTTGGGGCGGCCCGTGGTGCCGGACGAGTAGAGCATGTCCGCCCCCCGGGGCTGATCGGCGGGCGCGGCATCCGACGCGGCGGCCGCGGCCGCGTCCAGGTCGGCGTATCCGGGGAGCGTGCCACCGAAGGCGAGCCGGTGTTCGGTGTTCGGCAGCAGAGTGGGAAGCACCCGGGCGATCTCCTCCAGCGCGGCGTCGACGAGCACGGCCTTCGCGCCGCAGTCGTCGACGATGTAGGCGGCCTCGCCGGGAGTGAGATGCCAGTTCACCATCGTGACGTAGAGGCCCGACCGCATTGCCGCCCAGTAGATGTCGAACACCCGGGGAGTGTTGGTGGCGAGCACCGCGACGTGGTCTCCGCGGCGCAGTCCCAGCGTGCGGAGGTGGCGGGCAATGCGGATCGAGTTGGCTTCGAGCTCGGCGAAGGTGACCGTCCGGCCGGTGTCGGCCATGATCACGGCCGGCTTGTGCGCAGTGGTGTCGAGGTAGGCACCGGGATACATGGGGTCTCCAGTGTTCGTTCGGGCGGAGAGTCAGTGGCGCCCGGGAGGGCAGTGGCGCCGACGGGTCAGTGGCGCCGAAGGGGCAGTGGCGCCGGGAGGTCAGGCGCGACGACGGGCGAGGGCCACCAGGCAGGCGAGGGCGAGGACCGAGAGCGCCGCGATGAGCAGCCCCACGCGCCAGAGGTTGGCGACCTCCCCGTTGATCAGCGCGACCATTGCCATGGGCGCCATGCCGCCGAGGATCGCTGCCGCCTGGTACCCCAGGGACGCTCCGGAGTAACGGATCTCCGGGGGGAAGAGTTCGGCGAACAGGGCGGCCTGCGGCCCGGTCTGGAACGACATCACCACGCAGGAGACGATCAGCGCGACGGCCAGCGGCCAGATGTCCTCCGACGAGGACGCCCCGATGAGCAGCCACATCGGCACGGCCCACAGGCCCATGCCGACGATGCCGATGCCGTAGATCAGCTTGCGGCCGTAGCGGTCCGACAGGTAGGCGGTCAGCGGCACCATCGGCACGAGTACGCCCGCGGCGATCAGGATGATCGCCAGCACGTCCGAACGGGTGATGCCGAGGTTGGTCGTGGCCACCTGCACCGAGCCGGTGATGGTGATGTAGAACATCACGATGCCGACGAGATAGGTGCCGCCGGCCATGAGCACGGTGCTGCTGTTGTGCCGGAGGACTTCGAGGACCGGGGAACGCCGCTGGGCCGGCGCGGCCGCGAGCTTGGCCTCCACCTGCTGGAACTCGGGGGTCTCCTCGAGGTAGCGGTGGATGGCGAAGGCGACGAACAGCATGAACAGGCTGATCCAGAACGGCACGCGCCAGCCCCACGAGGTGAACGCCTCGGGCGAGACCGCCCACGCCACCGCCAGGAAGACCGCGTTGCCCATCACCACGCCGATCGGGATGCCGAGCTGGGCGAAGCTTCCGTAGAAGCCGCGGCGATGGGCCGGGGCGTACTCGGTGGCCAGCAGGACCGCGCCGCCCCACTGCGCCCCGACCGCCAGTCCCTGGCAGATGCGCAGCAGGACGAGCATCGCGGGGGCGAGCCAGGTGATCGACGTGTTCGGCACGAAGCCGATCAGGGTGGTCGCGACACCCATGAGCAGGATGGCGGTCACGAGT
>NZ_PCZU01000227.1:0-10427 GCF_002887785.1 Rhodococcus sp. ENV425 | reverse complement strand
GGCCCGAGACGATCCCGCCGATGGGGCGGGCGACGAAGCCGACCGCGACGGTGGCGAACGAATTGAGCGCGGCCACGACCTCGCTGCCGGTGGCGAAGAACGTCTTGTTGAACACGAGCGCCGCGGCGGTGGCATAGATGAAGAAGTCGTACCACTCGAGGGAGGTCGACACCGCGGCAGCGAACGCGGCCTTGCGGGCCGCCCGGCGCGAGTGCGGCGGGGCGGCGGGTGGCGGAGAGCTGGGCGCCGTCTCCTGCGCCTGTGGAACCGAGGGGGTGGCCATGGCTGCCCTTCCTGCGAACGTGTGTAGCCAATCGATCGTTCGGTTAGCAGTCGATAAGTTATGTGACGCGCCGCACAAAGTCAAACGCACGCCGAGGGTGAGGTCGGCCTCGTGGGGACCTGCGAGCGAGGGGCCCGTGGGACCAGCCGTCCTCGAGTGTGGGTCGTTCACCGCCTGGAGCTGGTCGGATAGCAATGTGTGGTGCTGGAGACGTGGTGTATACGACTGCTCCTGTGCGCGCGGGCAGGAACGCCTGTCAGGCGGGGCGGGGGCGCCGTCGGGGCTGAGCTCTCTGCGTAACCGTCCGAGTTTCGAGCCGACCGACTGTTTACTCGGCCTGCATGGATGCGTCGGCCGGGGCGGCGCGGCGAGATGTCTCGGCGTCGGCGGTCGCTGTGCGGGCGAGGTCGCTTCCCGGTGGTGCATCACGCCGTTGTCGTCGCGGGTCAGGTCGGTGTGGTCGTGGGTCAGGTCGCTGTGGTCAGGTGAAGGATCAGGGGCAGAGTTACTACGGACAGGACTGTCTGCGCTCCGGTGATGGACGCCATCAGTTGCGAGTCGCCGCCCATACGTCTGGCGAGAATGTACGCCGAGGGCGCGGTGGGGACGGCGCAGATGAGCACGACGGCGGTCAGGGCTGCGGCGGTCAATCCCAGTGCACTTGCGAGGGCGGCGGCCGACAGAGGAAGGGCGACCAGTTTGATCGTCGACGCGATGGTGATGTCGAGGCCGTCGCGGAGCCGCACCCGAAGGGTGATCGCCGCCCCTGCCACGAGTGTGCCGGTGACAAGTGCGGGTTCTGCCAACATCTCCACCGGTACCGCAATCGCCGGGGGCAATCCGATGCCGGTGAGGTTCAGCGTCAGGCCCGCAACGCATCCCAGAATCAAGGGATTGGTGCCCAGGTGGCGCCACGTACTCGACATTGCAGCCGCGTGATCGCGGGCACCGTAGAACGACAGCGCGGTGACCGACACGACGTTGACCAACGGAACCATCACCGATGCCGCGAGTGCGAAGGCGGCTACTCCGCCGGTGCCTTCGAGCGCCGAGGCGAACACCAGCCCTATGTAGGTGTTGATGCGGATGCTTCCTTGCACCAGCGACGTGAGCTGCGGTCCTTCGGCCCGTAGTGGTCGACGAAGGGCGACGAGCAACACGGACACAGCCAGGACCGGGATGGACAAACTGAGAAGCAACGGGACCGGCGATACCTCCCGCAACGGGGTCCGTGCGATCGATTCGACGAACAGCGCAGGCGTGAACACGTGGTAGCTCAGCCACTCCATCCCGCGCCAGAAGCCGGCGTCGGTGACGACACGGCGACGGAGGACTGCGCCCAGGGCGAGGATGAGAACGATGGGGAGAACGGCGGTGGTGACCAGGTGCACGCGACCACCGTGGTGCAATCGGTCAGTGCAGTTCAACCATGACAACATGACCGGTGCGCTGCTGGCCGCGGACCTCGTGAACCTCGGGGAGAGGAGCGTGTGGACCGTCCCGGAGGTCCAGGCCGTGTTTCGCGAGCACGTGATCCGGTGGTCGGATGTCGACAAGAGCGACGTGCCGGCGCTGCGTCGGTGGACGACCCGGCTCCGGGCGGTGTTCGTGGCGCCGGACGAGGAGCAACGCTGCCGGTCGATCAACGCCCTCCTGCTCGACGGGGTAGCCAGCGTGTATCTCACCACGCACGACAACCACCGTCCTCATCTGCATTTCACGCCGGACGAGAACGACCTCGTCGGGCGTGTGATGGCGGTCACCGCGGGTGGGCTCGCGATCTTCACCGTCGAGGCCGAGGGGGGTCGTCTGGGCGCGTGCGCGAACGCGGAATGCGTTCGAGTGTTCGTCGACCCCAGCCGCAACGGCCGCCGGGCGTATTGCAGTGCCCGTTGCGGCAATGCGGACGCGGTACGCCGCCACCGAGCCAGGAAGTCCCACTGAGTGCCCGTGCACGACTGCATCGTCACGCAATCGATCAACGCAGTACAGGCCTTACACGCCAACTTTCGGGCCCGACGGGGAACGTCGGACCGTCCTGGCGAACCTGTGGGGGCGAGGGGCAGCGAGGGTGGACGAACGATGCCGAGGTCCGCCGTTGCTCGAGTCCGGCTGCGCCCCTCAGTCGGTGTGGCCCGCGAGTTGCTCGGAGAGGGCGAACAGTTCGGGGGAGTACTTCGGCGCCATCACATGGTCGAGGAACACGAGCAGGGGAACCGCCAGTGCCCGTACCGCCCTGCTCAACAAGGGAGTCTCCTTCCGGTGCAGCGGGTTCGGCTCACCGGTAGACCAGGCCGCCGTCGATCAACCCGGACTGGCCGGTCATGTAGTCGGAGTCCGGGCCGGCCAGGTAGGAGACGTAGGCCGCGACGTCCTCCGGCGTCTGCGCGCGGCCGAGCGCGATGCCGCCGACGAACTTCTCGAACGTCGCTCCCTTCGGTGCCCCGGTCAATGCCGCGAAGCGTTCGTCGATGGTGACCCACATGTCGGTGCCGACGACGCCGGGGCAGTAGGCATTGACGGTGATTCCGTCGGACGCGTACTCCTTGGCCGCGGCCTGGGTGAGCGCCCGCACGGCGAACTTGGTTGCGGAGTACACCCCGAGCATCGCGAAGCCCTCGTGGCCGGCGATCGAGGACGCATTGACGATCTTGCCGCCGTGCCCGCGCTCGCGGAACTTGGCGGCGGCGATCTGGATGCCCCAGAGGACGCCTTCGACGTTGACCGCCATGATCCGGGACACCTCCTCCGGCGTCACGTCGGCGATGGGGTTCACCTGTGCGATGCCGGCGTTGTTGACGATGATGTCGAACCCGCCCAGTTCGGTCTCCGTCCGGTCGACGGCGGCTCGGATCTGCTCGCGGTCGGTCACGTCCGCAACGACGGAGATCGCCTTCGAGCCGGCGGCCCGCACCTCGTCCTCGACCGCGGCGAGCTTGCCGCCGTCGACGTCGAGCAGTGCGATGTCCGCACCGTCCGTCGCCAGCCGCAGCGCGATCGCCCGTCCGATGCCCTGCCCGGCGCCGGTGACCAGCGCGACCTTGCCTTCGATGCTCATACCGGCTCCCGTCCATAGTGACCTGTGTCACTCGAAGGGAACCAGTGCGGCGGGGGGTGCTCAAGCGTTGCAATGCGCTGCATCGGGGGTGGCGCCCGCGCCGGTAGGGTCGGATCCGGCACGACGGACGGAGGAACCCATGAGCACGCTGCAGACCCTCGATCGTGGTCTGCGCGCGCTCGACATCATCTCCCGTTCGCCCGCCGGTATCACGGTCGCGGACCTCGCCAAGGAACTCGGGATCGCGCGGGCGATCTCCTACCGGATCGTCGCAACGCTCGAATCGCACTCGCTGGTGGTGCGGGCCGACGACGGCCGGATCCGGCTCGGCGCCGGTGCCGCCGTCCTTGCGTCGCGGTTCGTGCCCCAGTTTCAGCATGCGGCCGGTCCGGTGCTGCACGACCTGGCCGAGCGCACGCAGGCGACGGCTTTCGTGTCCGCCGCGCAGGGGGACGAGTGCATCGTCATCCTCGTCGCGGAGCCGGAAGGGGCGCTCCTGCACGTGGGATACCGGGTGGGCAACCGGCACCCGCTCGACCGCGGGGCGGCGGGGATCGCGATCCTCGCGCTGCGACCCGAGGACGCGCGGGACCCCGAAGCGGTGAAGCAGGCCCGGGCGCTCGGCTACAGCGTCACGCGCGGACAGCTCGAGCGCGGCGCCGTGGGTGTCGCCGCCGGGGTGCGCGCGCCGCGGGGGGCCGGCCTCGAGTGCAGCGTCGGGGTGGTGGCCATCGCCGGTCTCGACGTCGATGCCGCGGCCCTCGCGGTCGGTGACGCGGCGGCACGGCTGAGCGCTCTGCTCACCGACTGACACTCCCATCGTCGTTCACCCGGACGTCGGCCCGGGATGGACGGAACTGTGGTCGGCGCCGAGAAGGCAAAGGCAAGAAGGTCATCGGCTCCTTGCCACTTTCAACATATAGCGCGCGGGGGGCCTTGCCGCAAGACCCCGGTGGTGCTGCAGAATCGCCAGCCGAAGCCGGAACCTGCGGAAACGGGAGATTCGCGAGGTGGGCGTCCAACCGCCGGTAGGACTCGGGTGGTTGCGGGCACCCGGCGCCCGGGTGCGGGTGTGCGGGCCCGCCGGACTGTGTGGAGCAGCCGGCCGAAATACAACGTTGTCGAACGGGGGATTTTTCATGATCGATGTGATCGTTACCGGCGGCGGGCCGACCGGTTTGATGCTGGCCGCCGAGTTGCGGCTGCACGGCGTGCACACGCTCGTGCTCGAGAAGGCGACGGAGCCGACCGCGCAGTCCCGCGGACAGGGCCTGCACGCGCGCAGCGTCGAGATGATGGACCAACGCGGCCTGCTGGACCGGTTTCTCGCGGTCAGTGAGAAGTTCCGGGTCGGCGGTCTCTTCGGCGGCATCATGAAGCCGTGGCCGGACCGGGTGGACACGGCGCACCCGTACGGCCTCGCCACTCCGCAGCCGGTCACCGAACGGCTGCTCAACGAGCACGCCCTCGAACTCGGCGCCGAGATCCGGCGCGGCTGCGAACTGGTCGGGCTGAGCCAGGACGACCACGGGGTGAGCGCCGAGCTGGCCGACGGTACCCGGCTGCGCTCGCGCTACCTCGTCGGCTGCGACGGCGGCCGCAGCACGGTGCGCAAGCTGCTCGGCGTCGGTTTCCCCGGCGAGCCCAGCAAGGTCGAGACGCTGCTCGGTGAGATGGAGCTGACCGAGGACCCGGCGACGGTGGCCGCCGTGGTCGCGGAAGTCCACAAGACCCATCTGCGGTTCGGCGCCGTACCCCTCGGGGACGGGGCGTACCGCGTCATCGTGCCCGCCGACGGGGTGGCCGAGGACCGGGCGGCCGCACCGACCCTCGACGAGTTCACCCAGCAGCTGCGGGCGATCGCCGGCACCGACTTCGGCGCGCACTCGCCGCGCTGGCTCTCCCGGTTCGGCGACGCCACCCGGCAGGCCGAGCGCTACCGGGTCGGGCGGGTGCTGCTGGCCGGCGACGCGGCACACATCCATCCGCCGACCGGCGGGCAGGGACTCAACCTCGGCATCCAGGACGCGTTCAACCTCGGCTGGAAACTGGCCGCCGAAGTGGGCGGCTGGGCTCCGGAGGGACTGCTGGACAGCTACCACGCCGAACGGCACCCGGTGGGCGCCCGCGTGCTCGAGAACACCCGCGCGCAGATCACGCTGATGGGAACCGATCCGGGTGTGATCGCGCTGCGGGAACTGTTCTCGAAGCTGATGGACTTCGAGGAGGTGAACCGGTACGTCACCGAGATGATCACCGCGGTCGGGGTCCGCTACGACTTCGGCGAGGGCCACGACCTGCTCGGCCGGCGGATGCGGGACGTGGGGCTGAAGCAGGGTCGCCTCTACGAACTGATGCACGGCGGCCGCGGACTGCTCCTCGACCAGACCGGACGGCTTTCCGTGGCGGGCTGGGCCGACCGGGTCGACCACGTCGTCGACGTCAGCGAGGAACTGGACGTGCCCGCGGTGCTGCTGCGGCCCGACGGCCACGTGGCGTGGGCCGGTGACGATCAACAGGATCTGCTCGGCCGGCTGACCCAGTGGTTCGGCGCTGCCGCCGGCTGAGCGCGCGGAGGTGCTCGAAGGGGCAGGACCTGCCTCGGGTACCGGCTCGTGACGTCCGGTCCTGATGCTCGGTGGCGGCGGCCGCGCGGGTGCCGGGGAGTCCTGCGGACGTTGGCCCGGCTGCTGTGACCGCGGATCCCACTTGACCTCTCCTGTGACGCCGCTTACTCTGCTGCATGTCCGTATATAGGACGAAACTGTTCGATAAAAGTAACAGTGCTGTTGGAGAGGTTTTCGGTGTCAGCATGAGTGCATCAGTTCCGGCGTCGGCGCCGGCTTGTCCCGTCGACCACGCGGCCCTGGCGGGCGGCTGCCCGGTGTCGGCGAACGCCGCGGCGTTCGATCCGTTCGGTTCCGCGTACCAGACCGATCCGGCCGAGTCGCTGCGCTGGTCCCGCGACGAGGAGCCGGTGTTCTACAGCCCCGAACTCGGCTACTGGGTCGTCACCCGGTACGAGGATGTGAAGGCGGTGTTCCGCGACAACATCCTGTTCTCGCCGGCGATCGCGCTGGAGAAGATCACTCCCGTCTCGGCGGAGGCCACCGCCACCCTCGCCCGGTACGACTACGCCATGGCCCGGACCCTCGTGAACGAGGACGAGCCCGCCCACATGCCGCGCCGCCGCGCGCTCATGGATCCGTTCACCCCGAAGGAACTGGCGCACCACGAGGCGATGGTGCGACGGCTCACGCGCGAATACGTCGACCGCTTCGTCGAATCCGGCAAGGCCGACCTGGTGGACGAGATGCTGTGGGAGGTTCCGCTCACCGTCGCCCTGCACTTCCTCGGCGTGCCGGAGGAGGACATGGCGACGATGCGCAAGTACTCGATCGCGCACACCGTGAACACCTGGGGCCGCCCCGCGCCCGAGGAGCAGGTGGCCGTCGCCGAGGCGGTCGGCAGGTTCTGGCAGTACGCGGGCACGGTGCTCGAGAAGATGCGGCAGGACCCGTCGGGACACGGCTGGATGCCCTACGGGATCCGCAAGCAGCGGGAGATGCCGGACGTCGTCACCGACTCCTACCTGCACTCGATGATGATGGCCGGCATCGTCGCCGCGCACGAGACCACGGCCAACGCGTCCGCGAACGCGTTCAAGCTGCTGCTCGAGAACCGCGCGGTGTGGGAGGAGATCTGCGCGGATCCGTCGCTGATCCCCAACGCCGTCGAGGAGTGCCTGCGCCACTCCGGGTCCGTGGCGGCGTGGCGACGGGTGGCCACCGCCGACACCCGCATCGGCGACGTCGACATCCCCGCCGGCGCCAAGCTGCTCGTCGTCAACGCGTCCGCCAACCACGACGAGCGCCACTTCGAGCGCCCCGACGAGTTCGACATCCGGCGCCCGAACTCGAGCGACCATCTCACCTTCGGGTACGGCAGCCACCAGTGCATGGGCAAGAACCTGGCCCGCATGGAGATGCAGATCTTCCTCGAGGAACTCACCACGCGGCTTCCCCACATGGAACTCGTACCCGATCAGGAGTTCACCTACCTGCCGAATACGTCCTTCCGCGGACCCGACCACGTGTGGGTGCAGTGGGATCCGCAGGCGAATCCCGAGCGCACCGATCCTGCTGTGCTGCACCGGCATCAACCGGTCACCATCGGAGAACCCGCCGCCCGGGCGGTGTCCCGCACCGTCACCGTCGAGCGCCTGGACCGGATCGCCGACGACGTGCTGCGCCTCGTCCTGCGCGACGCCGGCGGAAAGACATTGCCCACGTGGACTCCCGGCGCCCATATCGACCTCGACCTCGGCGCGCTGTCGCGCCAGTACTCCCTGTGCGGCGCGCCCGATGCGCCGAGCTACGAGATTGCCGTGCACCTGGATCCCGAGAGCCGCGGCGGTTCGCGCTACATCCACGAACAGCTCGAGGTGGGAAGCCCGCTCCGGATGCGCGGCCCTCGGAACCATTTCGCGCTCGACCCCGGCGCCGAGCACTACGTGTTCGTCGCCGGCGGCATCGGCATCACCCCAGTCCTGGCCATGGCCGACCACGCCCGCGCCCGGGGGTGGAGCTACGAACTGCACTACTGCGGCCGAAACCGTTCCGGCATGGCCTATCTCGAGCGTGTCGCCGGGCACGGTGACCGGGCCGCCCTGCACGTGTCCGAGGAAGGCACCCGGATCGACCTCGCCGCCCTCCTCGCCGAGCCCGCCCCCGGCGTCCAGATCTACGCGTGCGGGCCCGGGCGGCTGCTCGCCGGACTCGAGGACGCGAGCCGGAACTGGCCCGACGGGGCGCTGCACGTCGAGCACTTCACCTCGTCCCTCGCGGCGCTCGATCCGGACGTCGAGCACGCCTTCGACCTCGAACTGCGTGACTCGGGGCTGACCGTGCGGGTCGAACCCACCCAGACCGTCCTCGACGCGTTGCGCGCCAACAACATCGACGTGCCCAGCGACTGCGAGGAAGGCCTCTGCGGCTCGTGCGAGGTCGCCGTCCTCGACGGCGAGGTCGACCACCGCGACACGGTGCTGACCAAGGCCGAGCGGGCGGCGAACCGGCAGATGATGACCTGCTGCTCGCGTGCCTGTGGCGACCGGCTGGCCCTGCGACTCTGAATCACCGACCTTCGAAAGGATCCGTCATGGGATCTACGCTCGACCCGATCGCCGTGCGCACCGCGCCCACCGCGCCGGACGTGCCACGCAGCAGCTTCAAACGGGTCCTCACCGGAAGCATGGCCGGTGCCGTGCTCGAGTGGTACGACTTCGCGATCTACGGCATTCTCGCCGCCACCGTCCTCGGCCCGCTGTTCTTCCCCGGATCCGACGGCATCACCAAGTTGCTTCTCGCCCTTGCCACCCAGGGCCTCGGCTTCATCGCCCGGCCACTCGGCGGCATCGTCTTCGGCCATCTCGGCGACCGGTTCGGCCGCAAGCCGATGCTCGTGATCACCTTCGTGATGCTGGGCACCGCCACCGCGTCGATCGGGCTGCTGCCGACCTACGAGCAGATCGGCATCTGGGCCACCGTCCTGCTCGTCGCGCTGCGCATGATCCAGGGCTTCGCGCTCGGCGGTGAATTCGGCGCGGCCGTGCTGCTGGTGAGCGAGTACGGCGAGCCGAAGCGCCGCGGCTTCTGGGCGTCCTGGCCGCAGGCGGGCGCACCGTCGGGCACCGTGCTTGCCGCCGTGGTCGTCTCGGCCCTGGTGTTCCTGCTCCCGGCCGACTCGTTCGACGCATGGGGCTGGCGGATCGCGTTCCTGTTCGCGATTCCGCTCCTGATCATCGGCTTCTGGATCCGGCACGGCGTCGAGGAGTCCCCGGTGTTCCGGGCGGCGCAGGCCTCCGCGGCCGGCCGCACCGAGTCCCGGTCGAGCATCGTCGAAGCGCTGTCCCGTCCGCGCCCGGTGCTGCTCGGCATCGGCATGCGGCTCGGCGAGAACATCGCCTTCTACGTCTACACCGTCTTCGTCATCGCGTACGCCACCACCTACCACGGCTTCGCGCGGGGCGAGGTGATACTGGCCGTGACCTTCGCGTCGGTGTTCCAGTTCGTCGGCGTGATCGGTGGCGGCCGGTGGTCCGACCGGGTCGGCCGCCGCATCGCGATGCTGGTGCCCGCCGTGGTGCTCGTGGTGTGGGCGCCCGTCTTCTTCTGGCTCGTGCAGATGCAGAGCGTGCCGCTGCTGTGGGTGGGTGTGTGCGTCGGTGCCTTCTTCCACGGTGCTCTCGCCGGCCCGGAGGCGGCCTGGATCACCGAACTGTTCCCGACCCGCTACCGGTACGCCGGCTCGTCGCTCGTGTTCCAGGGGTCGTCCATCATCGCCGGCGCGCCCGCGCCCTTCATCGCCGTCTGGCTCATCGACCGCTTCGGCGTCGGGACCGTCATCGCGTACCTGGTGGTGACCATGATGATCACCGTCGTCGCGGTGCTGAGCAGCCGCGAGACCAAGGGCATCGATCTCGACCGCATCGAGTGACCGGACACCGTTGCCGGGCGGCCGTGACGCCGCCCGGCAACGGCCGTCCCGGTTACCCCGTCCGGACGGCCGTCCCGCGGTACGGTCGGACCGGAGGTGATCGACATGGAAGAGATCGCAAAGATCGTCGGTATTGCTTTCGTCTACATCGTCGTCGCAGAGGTGATCATCGGTACGCTCGCCCTGCTGATCATTTCGACGATCAGTCCGCACTTTCTGCAGCGCAAGCCGAAGTACGGCGCGACCGGACCCCGTTACGGGTCCACTAGCCCCAGCCCAGCTCGTGCAGCCGAGCATCCTCGATTCCGAAGTAGTGAGCGATCTCGTGAATGACCGTCACCGCGACCTCGTGCACCACGTCGTCGTCGGAGTCGCAGATGTCGAGGATGGCGTCGCGATAGATGGTCACGGTGTCCGGTAGCGCACCCGCATAGTGGCTGTCGCGCTCGGTGAGCGCGATCCCGTGGTAGAGCCCGAGCAGATCGGGCTCTTCCTCGTTTCTGGGCTCGACCAGCACCACCACGTTGTCGATGGCCCGGGCGAGTTCCGGTGGGATCAGATCCAGGGCCTCTCCGACGAGCTCGTCGA
>NZ_PCZU01000226.1:0-1853 GCF_002887785.1 Rhodococcus sp. ENV425 | reverse complement strand
GGCCTGCGGGGCGACCTGCGGCATGCCGACGGTCTGCAGGATGCGGGCGATGATCTGGTCGGGCGTGACGTCGTCGGCGAGGGCGTCGTAGGACAGCACCAGCCGGTGCCGCAGCACGTCCGGGATGATGTCGACGACGTCCTGCGGCACGACGTAGTCGCGACCGCGCAGCAGCGCCAGGGCGCGCGCGGCGGAGATGATGCCGAGGGTCGCCCGCGGGGAGGCCCCGTAGGCGATCCACCCGTCGACCTCGGTCAGGCCGATCTCGCCGGGGGCGCGGGTGGCGAAGATGACGCGCACCACGTAGTCGACGAGGGCGTGGTGGACGAACACGCGGTTGGCGACCTGCTGCAGGCGGATCAGCTCGTCGCTGTCGAGGACCTGCTTGGGTTCGGGTGCGGCCACCCCCATGCGGTAGACGATCTCGCGTTCCTCCTCGACCGTGGGGTAGTCGACGAGGACCTTGAACAGGAACCGGTCGCGCTGGGCCTCCGGCAGCGGATACACGCCCTCGTTCTCGATCGGGTTCTGGGTGGCCATCACCAGGAACGGGTCGGGCATGGGGAAGGTCCTGCCACCGATCGTGACGTGCCGTTCGGCCATCACCTCGAGCAACGCGGACTGTACCTTCGCCGGGGCCCGGTTGATCTCGTCGGCGAGCACGAAGTTCGCCACGACGGGCCCGAGTTCGGTGTCGAACGCCTCGCGGCCCTGCCGGTAGATGCGGGTGCCGACGAGGTCGGTCGGCACCAGGTCCGGGGTGAACTGCACGCGGGAGAACGAGCCGCCGACGACCTTCGCGAACGTCTCGACCGCGAGGGTCTTGGCCACGCCGGGAACACCTTCGAGCAACACGTGGCCGCGGGCGAGGACGCCGACGAGCATCCGCTCGACGAGCCGGTCCTGACCGACGATCACCCGTTTGACCTCGTAGATCGCCTGCTCGAGCAGGCGCACATCGTGTGCCTGGTCCGACGTGCGTGCCGCGTCCCCGGCCGGGGCGGCCGCGGCCGCCGTGGCGGTCTTCGCGTCCGACGTTGCCGTGCCCGACGTGCCACCCTCGCGTGAGGTCACCAAGAATCCACCGCTTTCGCCTAGGTCGTTCCTGCTCGAAGTCACCTACCCACACCACTATTCCAGGTGCCGGACGCCCCCGCCGTCGCCGAGCCGACGCCCGCGGTCACCGGTGTCGAGCGAGCCCGCCTCCGGCCGGGCCGAAGCGGTGCCTCAGGACACCATCCGTACCACGTACGGGGTCATGCCGTCCCAGCGTACCGGTGAGATCTTCACGTGCGAACCCGACTGCGGCGCCTCGATCATCTGCCCGTCGCCCAGGTAGAGGCCCACGTGCTGGCTGGCGTTCGGGCCGTAGAAGATCATGTCGCCGCGGCGCATCTCGGCCGACGGCACCTGCTCGCCCGCGGTGTACTGGTAGCCGGTGTAGTGCGGCAGCGAGATCCCGATCCCGGCGAATGCGTAGATCATCAGCCCGGAGCAGTCGAAGCCGACCTTGTTGTAGTCCCCGTAGCTGTCGGCGACGCCGCCGTCGCGGATGCCGAGGGTCGGACCGTTCTCGTCGCCACCACCCCAGGCGTAGGGCACCCCGATCTGCGACATCGCCCGGTCGATCACCGTTTCGACGGCGGCGGTGCCGCCGAGGGTCGAGCCCGGCTTGGGAGTGGTCCTGGGCCGGCTGCGGGTCGGCGGAGACGTGGTGGTGCCCTCCTCCTCGACCGGGTCGGCGCGGTCGGGGATCGTCGAGTCCTCCGAGTCGGACTCGCCGCTGCCGTCGGTCGTCGGCTCGCCCGATCCGTCGGTGCCGTCCCCCGATCCGTCGGTGCCGTCCCCGGATC
>NZ_PCZU01000225.1:2071-2564 GCF_002887785.1 Rhodococcus sp. ENV425 | reverse complement strand
GATGACCGGCCACGACGAGGTGATGCTCAGCCTGCCCGTCTCGGCCCGCACCACCGCCACGCTGCGCCGCTCCGGGGGCATGCTCGCCAACGTGGTGCCGCTGCGGTTGCGCACCGACGCCGCCACCGTCGCCGCCGTGATCGCCGCGGCGGAACTCGAGCTGACCGGGGCACTGCGCCGCCAGCGGTACCGGCAGGAGGACATCGCCCGCGACCTCGGTCTCACCGGCGATCACGCCGCCGGGTTCGGCCCCTCGGTCAACCTCATGCTGTTCGACCACCGGGTCCGGCTCGGCGCGCTCACCGGGCGGGTCCACGTGCTCACCTCCGGGCTCATCGAGGACCTGTTCGTCAACCTCTATCCGGGCGGCCACAGCACGCACCTCGACTTCCAGGCCAACCCCAACCTGTACGACCGGGACGAGCTCGCCGCGCACCACCGGCGGTTCCTCGCGTTCCTGCACCGTTTCGCCACCGCCGCACCCGACCGGCGT
>NZ_PCZU01000225.1:1913-2003 GCF_002887785.1 Rhodococcus sp. ENV425 | reverse complement strand
CCCGCACCCTGGCCGACCTGCTCACCGCCGGGGCGGCCCTCGACCCCGGCGCCGTCGCGGTGATCGACGGTGCGCGCACCGTGACCTACT
>NZ_PCZU01000225.1:0-1860 GCF_002887785.1 Rhodococcus sp. ENV425 | reverse complement strand
CACGGTGGCGCTGGCGCTGTCGCGGTCCGTCGAATCGGTGCAGGCCGTGTGGGCCGTCGCCAAGACGGGAGCCGCGTTCGTGCCCGTCGACCCCGGTCACCCCCGGGCCCGGCTCGAGCACGTCCTGCGCGACAGCGGCGCCCGCATCGGCCTGACCGTCGCCGCGCACCGGGACGGACTGCCCGACGACACCGACTGGATCGCCCTGGACGACCCCGCGACCGTCGCCGCGGTCACGGCGGCGGACGCCGGCCCGGTCACCGACGCGGAGCGGGGAATCCCGCTGCGGCCCGAGCACGCCGCCTACGTCGTCTACACCTCCGGTTCCACCGGCACCCCCAAGGGGGTCGTCGTCACCCATGCCGGCCTGGCGAACCTCGCCGACGACGCCCGCGCGCGTCTGGCCGTCGCCGCCGGCTCGCGCGCCACCCACCTGTACTCGCCGGCCTTCGACTCCTCGATCGAGGAGCTGCTGGTGACCTTCACCGCCGGCGCCACCCTGGTGGTGGTGCCGCCGCAGGCCTATGGCGGCACCGAGCTCGCCGAGGTTCTCCGCGCCGGACGAGTCACCCACCTCGACGCGACCCCGGCCGTGCTCGCCACTCTCGACCCCGACGACCACCCCGAGATCGGCACGGTCGTCGTCGGTGGCGACGCCTGCCCGCCCGACCTGGCCGATCGGTGGTCGGTGGGCCGGGCGTTCCTCAACGCGTACGGCCCCACCGAGGCCACCGTCACCGCCACCTTCGCGGCTCCGCACCACCGCGGCGACCGGGTCGGGGTCGGCACCCCGATCCGCGGCATGCGCGCCCTCGTCCTGGACCGCCGGCTGCAGCCCGTGCCCGCAGGGGTCACCGGCGAGCTGTACCTGGCCGGCGCCGGGATCGCCCGCGGCTATCTCGGCCGCCCCGACCTGACCGCCGCCCGCTTCGTGGCCGACCCGTACGCGCCCGGAGAACGCATGTACCGCACCGGTGACCTGGTGCGCTGGCGCGGTGCGTCCTTTGGGCTGCCAGGGGAGCCCGAAGGACACACCGGCGGCGCAGCCGCCGCGCTCGAGTTCGCCGGCCGCACCGATCACCAGGTCAAGATCCGGGGGTTCCGCGTCGAACTCGGCGAGGTCGACGCCGCGCTGCTCCGGCACCACACCGTTGCCCGGGCCGTCACCGTCGGCGCCACCACGCCCGCCGGCGCGACCGTCCTCGCCGCCTACGTCGTCGGGCACGCCGGCGCCGCCGTCGACGTCGACGCCCTGCGCGGCGAACTCGCCGACACCCTGCCCGCCTACCTCGTGCCCGCGGCGATCACCGTGCTGCCCGAACTGCCGCTCACCCCCGTCGGGAAGATCGACCGCGCCGCGTTGCCCGCCCCGGACTTCGGCACCCCCACCGCCGGCCGCGCCCCCGAGGGCGCCCGCGAGGAAGTGATCGCCGCCCTGTTCACCCAGGTGCTCGGCGTGGAACGAGTCGGCGCCGACGACAGCTTCTTCGCCCTCGGCGGCGACAGCATCGTCGCGATCACCCTCGTCTCCCGCGCCCGCGCCGCCGGACTGCGGTTCACCGCGCGCGACGTCTTCGAGCGCCGCACCGTCGCCGCTCTGGCCGCCGTCGCGGTCGCGGACACCGGAGCCGGCGCAGTCCTTGCCGAACTCCCCGGCGGCGGCACCGGTCCGGTCGACACCACCCCGATCGTCGCCGAACTGCTGGCCGGCGGCGGGCCCGTCGACCGGTACGGGCAGGCCGTGCTGATCCGGCTGCCCGAGCATCCCGACCCGGCGCACCTGGCCGGGGCCGTGCAGGCGCTGCTCGATCGGCACGACGC
The DNA here is from genome assembly GCF_002887785.1 of Rhodococcus sp. ENV425. Classification (NCBI taxonomy): domain Bacteria; kingdom Bacillati; phylum Actinomycetota; class Actinomycetes; order Mycobacteriales; family Nocardiaceae; genus Rhodococcus; species Rhodococcus sp. ENV425. The sequence continues at coordinate 39 of NZ_PCZU01000225.1, read as the reverse complement.
GCTGCGGATGCGGCTGACCGCTGCCCGCACGCTCGAGGT
>NZ_PCZU01000224.1:0-1178 GCF_002887785.1 Rhodococcus sp. ENV425 | reverse complement strand
GACGGTGTCGGCGTCGAACAGGTCGGTGGCGTAGGTGAGGGTGGCGTCCAGCCCGGCGGGCCGGCCGTCGTCGCCGGTGTGTTCGCGCAGCTCGAGCCCGAGGTCGAACTGCGAGGAGCCACGCTCGACGTCCTCGACGGCGATCTCGAGCCCGTCGATCTCGAGGGTGGGTGCCGCGAAGTCGGCCAGCGCGAGGGAGACCTGGAACAGCGGGTGGTGCGCGGTGGACCGGGCCGGGCGCACCGCCTCGACCACCTGATCGAAGGCGACGTCGGCGTGGGCGAACGCGGCCAGGTCGGCCTCGCGCACCTGCGCCACCAGGTCGGCGAACGTGGCGTCGGGCCGCACCGCGGTGCGCAGGACCACGGTGTTGACGAACATCCCGACCAGGTCGTCGAGTTCGGCGGCGCCGCGGCCGGCCACCGCGGTGCCCACCGCGATGTCGTCGCCGGCGCCGAGACGGGACAGCAGCGCGACGAGCGCGGCGTGCAGGGTCATGAACACGGTGGCGTTCTCGGCGCGGGCGAGGCGGCGCAGCGCGGCGTGGACGCCGGCGTCCACGGTGAAGGCGACGTCGGCGCTCGCGCCGGACTGCACCGCGGGTCCGGGCCGGTCGGTGGGCAGGACGACCCGATCCGGCAGGCCGGCCAGGGTGCGGGTCCAGAAGTCCAGTTGCCGGGCGGTGGTCGAGTCGGGGTCGTCGGGCTCGCCGAGCACCTCGCGTTGCCACAGCGTGTAGTCGGCGTACTGCACCGGCAGCGGCGCCCACGCCGGGGCCGCACCCGCGGTGCGGGCGGCGTACGCGGCGATCAGGTCCCGGGCCAGCGGCGCCACCGACACCCCGTCCGCGGCAATGTGGTGCAGCACCAGCACCAGCACGTGCTCCTCCGCGCCCAGACGCAGCACCCGGGCCCGCACCGGCAGGTCCACGGTCAGGTCGAAGCCGGCCCCGGCGAAGCCCGCCACGGCGGCATGCACGGCGTCCGCGGGGACGTCGACAAAGTCCGGACCGGTGGGCGCCGCGTCGACGATCACCTGGCGGGGGCCCTCCGCGTCGGCGGGGAACACGGTGCGCAGGCTCTCGTGCCGGGCGGTCAGGTCGCCGAAGGCGGCGGCGAGCGGGGCGATGTCGAGCCGGCCCCGCAGGCGCAGCGCCACCGGGATGTTGTAGACGCCGG
>NZ_PCZU01000223.1:0-3115 GCF_002887785.1 Rhodococcus sp. ENV425 | reverse complement strand
CGGTCACCGCGACGATCAGTTGCGACGCCTGCACCAGGTCGCCGCCGACGACGCCGGCGCCGAGCGCCTCCGCGGCCTCGCCGATCCCGGCGGAGACACCGTCGAGCACGTCGACCGGGGTGTCCGGCGGGCAGCCGAGCCCGACGAGGAAGGCGGTGGGGCGCGCGCCCATCGCGGCGACGTCGGCGCCGTTCTGGGCGACGGCCTTGCGCCCGACGTCGCGGGGGGTGGACCAGTCGAGCCGGAAGTGCCGACCCTCGACGAGCATGTCCGTGGAGACGGCGACGCGCCCGTCGGCGGCGGCGACGAGGGCCGCGTCGTGGCCCGGTCCGACGAGCGTGGTGGCGGGCTGGCGACGCCCGGCGACCGCACGGTCGATCACGGGGAACTCGCCGAGGTCGGCGACGGTGGGGCCGGTGCGGTCGGGCGCGGTGATGCGGTCCTCCCGTTCGTGGGTCGGTGGGGTGCGGGCGTCGGTGGTCACGGTAGTTTCGACCACGCTACCGTCCCCGCAAATTCGAGAGATTATGACCGAGCCGACAGTCTCCCCCGACCCCGACCCCGACCCCGCCCCCGCCGGCGACGCCGAACACCACCGCAGTCCCGCCCTGATCGCCACGGCCGTCGCGCTGCCGGTGGCGTTGCTGATCGGCATCGTGGTGGCGGCGGTGCTGGCGAACCGCACCCCGGAGCTGGCGCCCGTGGCACTGGGGCCGGTGGTGGCGCCGCAGGCCGAGTCCCCGGAGTGCGCGGCGCTGCTGGGGGCGCTGCCCGAGGAGGTCGGCGACCTCCGCCGCGCGGAGCTGGCCGACCCGGCCCCGGTGGGGGCCGCGGCCTGGCAGCCCGTCGAGGGCGAGCCGGTGGTGCTGCGGTGCGGGCTCGAGCGACCGGCGGAGTTCGATCAGGCGGCGGCGCTGCAGGTGGTCGACGGCGTCCAGTGGTTCGAGGTGTCCGGCGCCGCGGAGGGCATCGATGCGAGCACGTGGTTCGTCGTGGACCGCCCGGTGTACGTGGCGCTGACAGTGCCGAACGGCTCGGGTCCGACTCCGCTGCAAACGATATCGGCGGCGGTCACGCGGTCGCTCCCGCAACAGCCGATCGACCCCGCGCCGGTCGCCGGCGGCTGACGGCGCCGGCCCCTCGGAACCTACTGTGCCAGCATGGATCCCGACTCCAGGAAACGCTGGTGGAAGGACAGGGACTCGCCGAGCAGGTGCGGGGTGTGCCCGGCGTCGGGCACGGCCTCGGCCCGGTCGACGTAGTCGTGCAGCATGTCCCGGTAGTCCGGATGGGCGCAGTTGTCGACGACGACCCGGGAGCGGCGCCGCGGCGACAATCCGCGCAGGTCCGCAAGTCCCTGCTCGGTGACGAGGACCTGCACGTCGTGCTCGGTGTGGTCCACGTGCGGCACCATCGGCACGATCGACGAGATGCTGCCGCCCTTCGCGGTGGAGGGGCTCAGGAACATCGACAGGTAGCCGTTGCGGGCGAAGTCGCCGGATCCGCCGATCCCGTTCATGATCTTGGTGCCCATGACGTGGGTGGAGTTGACGTTGCCGTAGATGTCGGCCTCGAGCATGCCGTTCATCGCGATGATGCCGAGGCGGCGCACGATCTCGGGGTGGTTGCTGATCTCCTGAGGGCGCAGCACGATGTGCTCGCGGTAGAAGTCGATGTTCGACACCAGCTCGTCGATTCCGGCCTCGCTCAGCGCCAGCGACGTGGCGGACGCGAAGCGGACCGTGCCGTGCTTGATCAGGTGCAGCATCCCGTCCTGGATGACCTCGGAGTAGCAGGTCAGACCCTTGTGGGGACCGGCATCGAGACCCTGGAGGACGGCGTTGGCCACGTTGCCGATGCCGGACTGCAGCGGCAGGAGCGTGTCCGCGGGCAGCCGGCCGCGGGAGATCTCGTGCTCGAAGAAGTCGAGCACGTGCGCGGCGATCGCCTGGCTCACCGCGTCCGGCGGGGTCAGCGGGCTGGCGCTGTCGCGGGCGTGGGTCTCGACGACGGCGACGACCTTGTCCGGGTCGACGCGGAACGTGCTCTGGCCGATGCGGTCCTCGACGTCCGTGAGCATGATCGGCTTGCGGTGCGGCGGCAGCGCGGTGCCGTAGTACACGTCGTGGATGCCCGTCATCGCGGCCGGAATCCACGAGTTGACCTCGAGGATCACCTTCTCGGCGACGTCGAGCCAGGTCTTGTTGTTGCCGATCGACGCGGACGGGATCAGCTCACCGGTCTCGGTGACGCCGGAGACCTCGACGACCGCGACGTCGACGTGCCCGTAGTAGCCCTCCCAGACCTGCTGGGCGACGTGGGACAGGTGGATGTCCACGTAGTCCATGCGGCCGTTGTTGATGTTGCGGCGGGCGGTGGGCTCGGCCTGGTACGGCATCCGCAGGGAGATGCCGGCCACCTCCGACAGCATCCGCTCGGTCTCGGCGGAGACCGACGCGCCCGTGAGGAGGTTGACCGTGAAGTCGGTGCCGGCGGCGCGCGCGGCCCCGATGCGTTCCGCGAGCGCCGGGGTGATCGCCTTCGGCGTGCCGGCACTGGCGAAACCGCTGATGGCGACGGTGTGGCCGGGCTGGATCCAGCGGACGGCTTCCTCCGCCGACACGACCTTCTGCCGGAACGCCGGATGGTCGATTCGGCTCGGAGAGGAGTCGGATGCGGGGCGGAGGAACTGCGTCTGCATAACGAACAGGGTACGAGCACGCCCGGCGGCCGACGACGCCTCCGTCACAGCGGCGGACCGGATGGGGCGCGGACCACTCACCCCGCCGCGTGCCGCACCCACGGCCCCCGGCCGAACGAACCGCCGTCCCACCGGTCCTCGAAAGCAACTGTCTCGCAGTCGGTTCGATTGCAACGAGCGCAGCGGCTCCGGGTCGGGGCGACCGTGGCGCCGACGACTCCGGCGCGACCGACGTGCCGCGCCGCCGCCGGGCCGGGCGGCGGCGGCCCGACGGGACCGACGGGTCGTTCGCCGATGGAACGACCCCGTTCGTCGCGCAACACGGCACGTTCGTCCCCGAAGCGAACGCCACGGCCGGCGCGGACGCCCCTCGCGGCGGCGCGGCGGTGTCGTCCTCGTCCGGCACGGACGGTG
>NZ_PCZU01000222.1:28979-33079 GCF_002887785.1 Rhodococcus sp. ENV425 | reverse complement strand
CCGGCCGGGCAACAGCGCTGCACCGGCGGCTCGAACGGAACGATGCGCCGGACGTAGTGGGCGTCGCCGTGCGGAGATGTCATCGGTTCTCCCGGATCCAGGGGGGCGACGTCGGCGCGGAACGGCCGACGCCCGGTGTGCGGACCCCGGGAGAGGACGGAGTCGCCGGTCATGGTGCCACATCCGCGCCGAGGAGGCGCGAGCATGGCGGGTCCGGGGTCGCCGCGTCGTTCGGGCTGTTGCATCGCCGAACCGGTGCTCGCGAACTAGGGTGAGGCGATGCGTGGACTGGTGCTCGATTTCGGTGGGGTGCTCGCGGGCCCCGGCACGGACGCGGCCGCGCTCGGTGGGGTGCTCGCCGAGGTGCGCCGGCGCGGCGTGCGCACCGCGATCCTCAGCAACGATCCGGGTGGTCCCGCGGCCGGCCCGCTGCGCGATCTCGGGCGCGGCCGGCTGGTGGACGAGGTGGTGCTGTCCGGAGACGTGGGCACCGCCAAACCGGACCCGCGCAGCTACCTGCTGGTGGCCCGGCGTCTCGGGCTCGAACCGTCGGCGTGCGTGTTCGTCGACGACCTGCGGGTGAACGTGGACGGCGCGGTCGCGGCGGGGATGGTCGGCGTGCATCATGCCGATGCCGCCGAGGTGGTGGCGGAATTGACGGTGCTGTTCGGCCTCGGCGAGTCGTCGCGGGCCGGGGCGCCGCGGGACGAGGGGGGTGTCGGGCGATGACCAACCGGATGTCGGCTCAGGACGCGTCGTTCTACTTTCTGGAGACGAGCAATACGCCGATGCACATCGGCTCGCTCGCCATCCTGGAGCAGCCGCGCGGTGGGCTCGACTACGAGGACGTGCTGCGGCTGGTGGAGCGACGTCTCGCGGCGGTGCCGCGGTACCGGCAGAAGGCCCGCGAGGTCGCGCTCGGCCTGGCGCGGCCCGTGTGGGTCGACGACCGCGACTTCGACATCACCTACCACGTGCGGCGCTCGGCATTGCCGCGGCCCGGCTCCGAAGCGCAGCTGCACGACCTGTTGGCCCGGCTGATCTCCCGTCCTCTCGACCGTTCGCGCCCGCTGTGGGAGATGTATCTCGTCGAGGGCCTGGCCGGCGACCGGTGCGCCCTGTTCACCAAGACCCACTCGGCCCTGGTGGACGGCGAGGAGGCACTCGAGATCGGGCAGGTGCTCTTCGAGCCCACCGAGACTCCCCGGGTGGATCCGGAGGAGCTGTGGATGCCGGAACCGGAGCCGAGCGACTCGGCGCTGGTGTTCGGCGCGCTCGCGGAGCTGGTGGCCCGCCCCGGCGAGGCCGTGTCGGGGTTGCGGGCGGCCGTCGGCGATCTGGCCGCCACCGCCGGCGAGGCGCTGGATGTCGTGGGCCGGTTGGCGCGCACCGCCGCCCAGTCCGCGCCCGGCAGCCCGCTGAATGCCTCGATCTCGCGCAACCGCCGGTTCGCGGTGGTCAAGGCCGATCTCGAGCTGTACCGGAAGATCCGGGCCCGCTACGGCTGCACCATCAACGACGTCGTGCTGGCGGTGATCGCGGGGGCGCTGCGGTACTGGCTGCTCTCACGCGGGGAGCCGCTGACGGAGGCGACGGTGGTGCGGGCGATGGTGCCGATGTCGGTGTACACGCAGGACCCGGATGCGCCCGACGAGGGTGGGGACGTGTCCGCGGCGGGGCCGCGCGGGGAGGTCTCGACCTTCCTGGTGGACCTTCCGGTCGGTGAACCGAACGCGGTCGTCCGCCTGTCCCACATCTCGCACGCCGGGGAGGCCTTCTCGCGGCAGGGCCGGCGGGTGCCGGCGCGGTCGATGATGCGGCTGTCCGGGTTCGCGCCCGCGACCATGCACGCGGTCGGGGCGCGTGTCGCGAGTGGTTTCTCCCAGCGCATGTTCAACCTGATGATCACGAACGCACCGGGTCCGCAGCATCCCCTCTACCTCGCCGGGGCGCGGGTGCTCGAGATGTACCCGATCTCGCCCCTCCTGAAGAACCAGGCACTGAGCGTCGCGTTGACGTCGTACGACGGCAACGTCTACTACGGTCTGAATGCGGACCGCGACGCGATGCCCGATGTGGAGGTGCTGACGTCGCTGCTGCACGAGTCGCTCGAGGAGTTGTTGGATGCCAGTAGGTGAGTTGTGACACGGGTGTACGTGCCGGCCACGATCGAGACGTTGAAGCGGTTGGTCGCCGACGGCGAGTTCGAGGCGGTGAGCCGCACCGCGTTCGCGGTCACCCCCGCGTTGCGCGAGGCGTACACCTCCGGCGACGACGAGGAACTCGCCGAGGTCGCGATGGCCGAGGCGGCCCGCGCCTCGTTGCGGTTGCTCGCCGGCCGGGCCGACGACGACCCGGCTCCCGAGTTCGGCCTGCGCCGGGTGGTGGTGGCCGCGGACGTCGACGGGGTGACTTTGCGCCCGGATCTCGACGATGCGGTGGTCCGGCTGCCCGGACCGGTGCCGCTGTCCGCGGTCGCGTCGGTGCACGTGGACCTCGCCGCCGCGGAGCCGGACATCGCCCGTGCCCTGCCGGTCGTGGACGCGGCCGACCTCGGCGACGAGGAGGCGGAGTTCGTGCTGGGCGACGCCGAGGACCACGAACTCGCCTGGTACGCCGCCCAGGAACTGCAGTTCCTGCTCGAGTTGCTCTGAGCTGCTCCCGGCCCCGAGTGTGACGGCTGTCTCGCCGCAACCTACGCCTCCGTAGGGAGCTGGTAACCTACGGAGGCGTAGCCCCTGGACGAGGAGAAGTGATCGGATGGGTCTGAAGGACTGGATCGAGCGGCCGGCGGCGCACGTCGCGACGAGGGACCGATCCGTGTCGAATCTCCTGCGCGGCGCGGCCGCGCGGTTGACGACACCGCTCCTGCCCGACGACTACCTGCACCTCGCCAACCCGCTGTGGTCGGCGCGCGAGCTGCGCGGCCGCATCGTCGAGGTCCGCCGCGAGACCGCCGACTCCGCGACGCTCGTCATCAAGCCCGGCTGGGGCTTCGACTTCGGGTACGCGCCGGGCCAGTACATCGGCATCGGGCTGCACGTCGACGGCCGCTGGCACTGGCGTTCGTACTCGCTGACCTCGTCGCCCACCTGGGACCGCAAGCTCATCTCGATCACCGTCAAGGCCATGACCGACGGTTTCCTCTCGAGTCACCTCGTGAGCGGCGTGCCCGCGGGCACGATCGTGCGGCTCGCCGCGCCCAAGGGCGAGTTCGTCCTGTCCGACCCCCCGCCGCCGAAGATCCTCTTCCTCACCGCGGGCAGCGGCGTCACCCCGATCATGTCGATGCTGCGCACCCTCGACCGCCGGTCGCTGCAGGCGCATGCCGAGCTGCCCGACGTCGTGCACGTGCACTCGGCGCCCACCGCCCCCGAGGTGATGTTCGCCGACGAGATCGCCCGCTTCGGTGCGGACCACGAGCAGTACCGCCCGTACGTGCGGCTGACGCGGGAGCAGGGCAAGTTCACCCTCGCCGAGCTGGACACGGTGTGCCCGGACTGGCGGGAGCGCCAGGTGTGGGCGTGTGGCCCGCAGGCGATGCTCGACGACATGGAGCGGTTCTGGGATGCCGCGGGCCTGCCGGAGCGGCTCCATCTGGAACGCTTCGCCGTCACCCGGGCGGACACCTCCGGCGCCGGCGGCACGGTGACCTTCGCCAAGTCGGGCAAGACCGTCACCGTCGACGGTGCGACGACCCTGCTCGAGGCGGGTGAGAGCGCCGGCGCCCTGATGCCGTTCGGCTGCCGGATGGGAATCTGTCAGACTTGTGTGGTGCCCCTGGAGAAGGGGCACGTCGTCGATCTCCGGTCCGGCAAGGAACACGCCGAGGGGGAGCGGGTTCAGACCTGCATCTCCGCGGCTGCCGGAGACTGCACGCTCGGCGCCTGACGCACTACCGACCCGGACCAGGGGGAAGGACCCCGGTGGCAATCACCGACATCACCGAGTTCGCGCACCTCACCGACGCGGACATCGAGGAACTCGGCCGCGAGTTCGACGCGATCCGTCGCGACATCGAGGACACCCGGGGGCTGCGCGACGCCCGCTACATCCGCAACACGATCCGGCTGCAACGCGTGCTCGAGATCGGCGGCCGG
>NZ_PCZU01000222.1:27792-28883 GCF_002887785.1 Rhodococcus sp. ENV425 | reverse complement strand
GGACTGGATGAACGACCCGGAGATCCACTCGACGTCGTGGGAGTGGGACCAGACGGGTCCGTCGCAGCACTGGAAGCGTGCCCACAACTACGCGCACCACACCTATACGAACATCGTCGGCATGGACGACGACGTGGGATTCGGCATCCTGCGGATGACGCGCGACGAGAAGTGGCGGCCGATCAACCTGCTGCAGCCCGTGGCCAACCTGATCTTGGCGGCCACCTTCGAGTGGGGCATCGCGCTGCACGACCTCGGGGCCGAGAAGAAGGCGTGCGGCGTGCCGCCCGGGCAGCGGAACTCCCAGCCCACCAAGGACTTTGCCCGGAAGATCGCGCGGCAGCTGGGCAAGGACCTGGTGCTGTTCCCGGCCATGACGGGCCGGGCGTGGCGCAGCACGATCACCGCGAACCTCACGGCCAACCTGGTGCGGAACCTGTGGGCGTACGTGGTGATCTTCTGCGGTCACTTCCCCGACGGCGCCGAGAAGTTCACCGTGGCGCAGTACGAGAACGAGACGCAGGGCCAGTGGTACCTGCGGCAGCTGCTCGGTAGCGCCAACATCGATGCCGGTCCGGTGATGGCCTTCATGACCGGCAACCTGAGCTACCAGATCGAGCACCACCTGTTCCCGGACCTGCCCAGCAACCGCTACCCGGAGATCGCGGAGCGGGTGCGCACGCTGTGTGCGAAGTACGACCTGCCGTACACGAGCGGTCCGCTCGGCAAGCAGTACCTGCTGGCGCTGCGCACGATCCACAAGCTGGCGTTGCCGGACGCGTGGTTGCGGGCGACGTCGGACGACGCCCCGGAGACCTCCTCCGAGCGCAAGTTCCGGCGTCCCGATCTGCCGCGGGTGCGGTCGGTGGGGGAGCGTCGCGAGGGGCTGGCGACCGCGCTGCAGACATTGCGCGCCGCCAAACGCGCCGCCCGGCGGAAGTGATCTGCCGCACAAGCTACATCTCCGTAACCTACGGACTCGTAACCTACGGTACGGTAGGCGCATGGCCATTTCGGACATCAAGGAGTACGCGCACCTCACGGAGGCGGACGTCGAGGCCCTCGGCCGAGAACTCGACGCCATCCGGCGA
>NZ_PCZU01000222.1:20184-27782 GCF_002887785.1 Rhodococcus sp. ENV425 | reverse complement strand
CCGCTACATCCGCAACACGATCCGGCTGCAGCGCGGCCTGGAACTCGGCGGGCGCGCGGCGCTGTTCGGCAGCCGCCGGCGTCCGCTGTGGCTGCTCGGTGCGGGCCTGCTCGGCGTCTCGAAGATCATCGAGAACATGGAGCTCGGGCACAACGTGATGCACGGGCAGTGGGACTGGATGAACGATCCCGAGGTCCACTCCGCCAGCTGGGAGTGGGACAACGCCGACCCGTCCGCGCACTGGAAGCAGACCCACAACTACCTGCACCACAAGTACACCAACATCCTCGGCATGGACGACGACGTGGGATACGGCCTGCTGCGGGTCACGCGGGACCAGCGCTGGTCGCCGTTCAACTACGGCAACATCGTCTACAACGCGCTGCTCGCCCTGCTGTTCCAGTACGGCGTCGCGGTCCAGCATCTCGAGCTCGGCAAGGTGGCCAAGGGCCGCGACGACCGCGCCGAGACCAAGCGCAAGCTGCGCGAGGTCGGGGACAAGATCGGTCGCCAGATCGTCAAGGACTACGTGGTCTACCCGGCGCTGACGGGCAAGGCCTGGAAGTCCACGCTGACCGCGAACATGACGGCGAACGTCATCCGGAACCTGTGGACCAACGCGGTCATCTTCTGCGGGCACTTCCCCGACGGCGCCGAGAAGTTCACCAAGGCCGACGTCGACAACGAGTCGCAGGCGCAGTGGTACCTGCGGCAGATGCTCGGCAGCGCCAACATCTCCGGCGGCCCCGTCATGGACTTCATGACCGGCAACCTGAGCTACCAGATCGAGCACCACCTGTTCCCGGACCTGCCGTCCAACCGGTACGCCGAGATCGCGGTGAAGGTCCGGCAGCTGTGCGACAAGTACGACCTGCCGTACACCACCGGCCCGCTCGCGGTGCAGTACTTCAAGTCGTGGCGCACCATCGCCAAGCTGTCGCTGCCGAACAAGTACCTCGCCGACACCCCGGACGCCGCACCCGAAACCGCGTCCGAACGCGGCTTCGGCGGCACCGCCGTGGTGGACCCCGCGACCGGCCGGCGACGCGGTCTGGCGACCGCGATCCGCGAGAACCGCCGGGTCCGCGGTGTGCGCCGCCTCCTGGGCATGCGCTGATCCCGAGCCCGCATCGAGCGCCCGGCGTCCCCGTGACGCCGGGCGCTCGGCGTCGCGGGCCCGTATCACCGGCTCTCGGTCACCAGGTCTCGTTCGCGGCGATCGCGGTCAACAGAGCCCGCACCGCCATCGCGCGGCGCCGGGACTTGCCCTCGAGTTCGTCGAGCGCGCACTCGGGATCCGCAGGCGGGCCCAGGTGGGTGCAGCCGCGGGGGCAGGCCTCCACCGCCTCGGCAAGATCCGAGAAGGCGGCGATCACGTTGTCGGCGCCGATGTGCGCGAGTCCGAACGACCTGATACCGGGCGTGTCGATCACCCAACCACCGCCCGGCAGCGGCAACGCCACCGACTGCGTGGAGGTGTGCCGGCCCTTCCCGACGCCCGAGACCGCCCCGATGGCCCGGTCGGCATCCGGGACGAGTCTGTTGACCAGGGTCGACTTCCCGACGCCGGAGTGGCCGATCAGGGCCGTCACCTTGCCGGTGAGCATCTCCCGGAGTTCCGTCAGGTCCCGATCCTGTCCGGCCAGCATCACGCGGACGTCCAGGTCGGCGAACTGCGCGGTGAACTCGGCCGGATCGGCGAGATCGCTCTTGGTCAGGCACAGCACCGGGTCGAGACCGCCCGCGTACGCGGCGACCATGGACCGTTCGACCAGCCCGGTCCGCGGCGGCGGATCGGCCAGCGCGACGACGATCAGCAGTTGCTCCGCGTTGGCCACGACGATCCGCTCGAACGGGTCGGTGTCGTCGGCGGTGCGGCGCAGCACCGTGGTGCGCTCCTCTACCCGCACGATCCGCGCCAGGGTGTCGGGCCGTCCCGACAGGTCCCCGACCACGGCGACCCGGTCGCCGACCACGACGGGGGTGCGGCCGAGCTCACGGGCCCGCATCGCCACCACCGGCCGTGCCGGATCGCCGCCCAGCACGCAGCCCCACCGACCGCGGTCGACCGAGACCACCATCGCCTCGGCGGCGTCGAGATGAGCCGGCCGGTCCTTCGTGCGCGGACGCGAGCCCTTGCCCGGACGGATCCGGACATCGGACTCGTCGTAGGTGCGCCGGCTCAGGAGCGTGCTCCCGTCAGCATCCCGGCCCACAGCTCGGGGAAGTTCGGCAGGGTCTTGGCGGTCGTGCCGATGTCCTCGACCTCGACGCCGTCGACCACGAGGCCCACGATCGCGCCCGCCGTGGCCATCCGGTGATCCGCGTACGAATGCCAGCGCCCGCCGTGCAGCGGCGCGGGCACGATGTGCAGGCCGTCGGCGGTCTCGGTCGCGGCGCCGCCGAGCTTGCCGAGCTCCGTGGCCAGGGCGGCCAGGCGGTCCGTCTCGTGCCCGCGCAGGTGCGCGATGCCCCGCAGCGTGGACGGGGTCGTCGCCAGCGCCGCGAGCGCTGCGACGGTGGGGGCGAGCTCACCCACGTCGTGCAGGTCGATGTCGAGGCCGCGCAGGCGCTCCGGGCCGCGCACGGTGAGCGTGCCGCCGGACAGGGCGACGTCGGCGCCCATCTGCTGGAGGATGCCGCGGATCGCGTCGCCGGCCTGGGTGGTGCGCTGCGGCCACCGCGGCACCGACACCGTGCCGCCCGTGACGGCCGCGGCCGCCAGGAACGGGGTCGCATTGGACAGATCCGGCTCGACCACGCGGTCCACCGCGCGGATCGGGCCCGGCGCGACCCGCCAGGTGTCGGGCACGGTGGTGTCCACCGTCACCGCGGACTCGCGCAGCATGTCGACGGTCATGTCGATGTGCGGCATGGACGGCACGGCCGCCCCGGCGTGCCGGACCGTGACGCCCTCATCGAACGCCGCGGCGGACAGCAGCAGCCCCGAGACGAACTGCGACGAGCCGGACGCGTCGATGGTGACGACACCGCCGCGCAGGCGGCCGCGCCCGTGCACGGTGAAGGGCAGGGTGTCGCCGTCGACGTCGGCGCCGAGCGAGCGCAGGGCCTCGAGGACCGTGCCCATCGGCCGCGTGCGCGCCTGCTCGTCGCCGTCGAAGAAGACGTCGCCGTCGGCCAGTGCCGCGACGGGCGGCACGAATCGCATCACCGTGCCGGCCAGGCCGCAGTCCACCCGGGCGCCGTGCAGCCGGCCGGGGGTGACGTGCAGGGTGGTGCCGTCGTCGCGTTCGTCGATCGTCGCGCCGAGTCCGCGCAGGGCGCCGATCATCAGGTCGGTGTCGCGGCTGCGCAGCGCGCCGGTCACGGTCGACGGGCCGTCCGCGAGGGCGGCGAGGATCAGGGCGCGGTTGGTGATCGACTTGGACCCGGGCAGCGTGACGGAACTGTCGACGGGTGACTCGGCTCGGGGCGCACTCCACGGATTCACCCGTCCATCTTCGCCCATCCGCGCGCGAGGGCCACACCTGCCACACTTCGAAGCCGTGTGCGGCCGGCATGCGGTGACGGCGGATCCGGCGGATGCGCTGGGGGACCGTCCCGTCGTTCGCCGCCGAGATCGACCGGAGCGCAACGCTTTTCAACGCCCGCTCCGAATCGGCCGAGCTCGAGCCCGCTTTCGCGCGGCCGGTGCGGCACCGGCGGTGCCTGGTGCCGACGGACGGCTGGTACGAGTGGCAGCACGACCCGTCGTCGGCCGACGGCAGGGCCGGCCCTGCCGGCAAGGCTGGCAGGGCCGGGCGGATCCGTACTGCATGTCCCCGCGGGACGGCTCGCGCCTCTGCACGGCCGGGCTGTGGTCGCAGTGGTCCGATCCGAAGTCGAGCCGCGAGGCGGTGGCCTCGATCACGATCCGGCGTGTGTCGGCCGTGGTCGGCAGCGTCCGCAACCACGGTCTCGGACTGCTCGCCCCGGCCTCGCCCGCCGCCGAGCAGCTCACCCTGCTCTGACGCCCGGCGCCGAATCAGGCCCCGGTGGTGATCGGCGCCACCACCGCGCCCGCGAGCCGCACCAGGTCCGCCGGCGCGAGTTCGATCTCGAGGCCGCGGCGTCCCGCGCTGCACAGGACCCGATCCCACTGTTGCGCGGAGGCGTCGACGGCGGTGCGCAGCCGGCTGCGCTGGCCCAGCGGTGAAATCCCCCCGAGGACGTAGCCGGTGGCGCGCTCGGCGTCGCTGCGCTCGGCCATGACCGCCTTACCGCCACCGAGGACGGCCGCCGCCGCCTTGAGCGAGAGGGTCGCCGGGACCGGGATCACGGCCACCGCGAGCTTGCCGTCGGAGAGCTTGATCACCAGGGTCTTGAAGATCTGCGCGGGGACCACCCCGAGCCGCTGCCCGAGCATCTCGACGGCCTCGGAGCCGAAGGAGCCGGCCCGCGGGTCGTGCGGGTACTCGTGGACGCGGTGGGTGACGTTCTCGCGCAGCAGCAGCTTCGTCGCGGGAGTGGAGGTCGAGGCCATGCGCGCCAATGTAGGGAACAAGGGCCGGACCTGTCGTGTTGATTCCGGGTGGCCGCCCCGATCGGGCGCGGCCGGTGACCGAGAGCGAGGGAGTACCGCGTGCCTGTGCTGTGCCCGCCCCGACCGGTAGCCTTCACGGATACGGCAAGTGAAGGGATCGGTGTGGTCGAGGAGTCTGGTGCGGAACTGGCCGAACGGTTCGAGCGGGATGCACTGCCCCTGCTCGATCAGCTCTACGGCGCGGCCCTGCGGATGACCCGCAACCCTGCGGACGCGGAGGATCTGGTTCAGGAGACGTATATCAAGGCGTTCTCCGCCTTCTCCTCGTTCAAGGAGGGCACCAACCTCAAGGCGTGGTTGTACCGCATCCTGACGAACACCTACATCAACTCCTACCGCAAGAAGCAGCGCCAGCCCGCGCAGTACCCGACGGAGGAGATCACCGACTGGCAGCTCGCGGCGACCGCCGAGCACAGCTCCACCGGTCTGCGGTCGGCCGAGGTCGAGGCGCTCGACGCGCTTCCCGACGACGACGTCAAGGCTGCGCTGCAGGAGCTGCCCGAGGAGTTCCGGATGGCGGTGTACTACGCCGACGTCGAGGGCTTCCCGTACAAGGAGATCGCGGAGATCATGGGGACCCCCATCGGCACGGTGATGTCGCGGCTGCACCGCGGCCGCAAGCAGCTGCGCGGCCTGCTGGCCGATGTCGCGCGGGAGCGGGGATTCAACCGGAGCGGAGCCGTCGATGCGGCCGTCGGAGACGGTGCGGACAAGAAGGAGGTCTCGAGGTGAGCGAGTCGGCCGACTTCGATCAGCTCGACTGTTCCGCGGTGATCGCGGACGTCTACCTGCTGCTCGACAGCGAGTGCGACGATCGGTCGCGTGAGCGCCTGCAGCGCCATCTCGACGACTGCGGGTCCTGCCTCGAGGCGTACGGGCTCGAGTCCCAGCTCAAGTCCCTGCTGAGCCGCAAATGTGGCGGCGAGCACGCTCCGGAGGGCCTCCGGGAGCGGCTGCTGATAGAGATCCGGCGGACCGTCGTCGTGACGACCCGCACCGACGTCCGGGATTGAGCCACCAACGAGTGAGGGGGCCGGAAGCAGCTGCTTCCGGCCCCCTCACTCGTGTGCGCGCGCCTCAGGCGTTGGGACGCTTGCCGTGGTTGGCGGCGTTGCCCTTGCGGCTGCGCTTCTTGCGGCCTCGCTTACCCATGGTCCGATCTCCTTTCTGGTTCATTACAGTGTTTCACGTGTGGTCCGGTGGCCCTGAAAGCAGGGCCACCGTCTTCTTCGTGGAATGAGGTGCCCGATGGCCGAGGACGTGCGCGCCGAGATGGTCTCCACCGTGTTCGAGGTGGTCGTGCAGGAGGGGGACGTCGTCGCCGAAGGCGACACACTGGTGATCCTGGAGTCCATGAAGATGGAGATCCCGGTGCTCGCCGAGACGTCGGGCACCGTGACATCGCTGGACGTGGTCGTCGGCGACGTCGTCCAGCAGGGCGATCTCATCGCGGTCATCTCCTGAGTCCGCACGTGCCACCCGTGTCCACCCTCAGTGCCCTCCTCGCCGAGCACACCGACCTGCCGGGCAGTGCGGTCGATCACCTCCAGCGGGTCGTCGGCGAATGGCAGTTGCTCGCGGACCTGTCCTTCGCGGACGTCCTGTTGTGGGTGAGCGCGGAGCCGGGTGGGGTGGTGTGCGTGGCGCAGTGCCGGCCCACCACCGCCTCGACCGTGCTGCCCGAGGACATGGTGGGTTCGGTGGTCTCCGAACGGGAGCACCCACACGTGCTGCGGGCCCTCGAGACCGGAGTGGTCGTCTCCGCGGACTCACGGCCCAGCCACGTCGCGCCCCTGCGCCGTCAGGCCGTGCCGGTCCGCTGGGACGGGCAGGTCATCGCGGTCCTGAGCCGCGACGCGGCGACCGTGGCGCGGCGCACCAAGAGCGCCCTCGAGACCGCCTACCTCGAATGCGCCGACGCCTTGTTCACGATGATCTGCGAAGGCACCTTCCCGAATCCGGAATCCCGATCCGACACCAAGTCCAGTCCGCGGGCCGGGGACGGCTTCATCCGCCTCGACCGGTCCGGCCGGGTGGTGTACGCGAGCCCGAACGCCCTGTCCGCCTACCACCGGATGGGCCTGAACTCCGACCTGCTCGGCCAGAACCTGATCGAGACGACGCGCGCGCTGGTGACCGATCCGTTCGAGAGCGAGGACGTCGAGACCTATCTGCGCGGAGCGGTGCACGGCAAGCTGGGACGGCCCATGGAGATCGAGGCCCGCGGCGCCACCGTGCTGCTGCGCGCGCTGGTGCTCGCGCCCGGCGGCCGGCTCGAGGGCGCTGCGGTGGTCATCCGCGACGTCACCGAGGTCAAGCGGCGCGACCGGGCGTTGCTGAGCAAGGACGCCACCATCCGGGAGATCCACCACCGGGTGAAGAACAACCTGCAGACGGTCGCGGCCCTGCTGCGGCTGCAGGCACGGCGCACCGGCAACACCGAGGCCCGGCAGGCCCTCGCCGAGGCGGTACGCCGGGTGACGTCGATCGCGCTCGTGCACGAAGCGCTGTCGATGTCGGTGGACGAGGAGGTCGATCTCGACGACGTCGTCGACCGGCTGATCCCCATCGTCGTCGACGTCGCGGCCGTGGGCAGCCAGGTCCGGGTGCGCCGGGAGGGCAGCCTCGGGGTCTTCCCCGCCGAGCGGGCGACACCGCTGGTGATGGTGCTCACCGAACTCGTGCAGAACTCCGTGGAACACGCCTTCGACCCGGGTGCCTCCGGCACCGTGACGCTGCGCGCCGAGCGGTCGGCCCGCTGGCTCGACGTGGTGGTCCACGACGAGGGCAAGGGTCTGCCGGAGGGGTTCGACCTCGGCAGCTCGGACCGCCTGGGCCTGCAGATCGTGCGCACGCTCGTCGCCGCGGAACTCGGCGGGACGTTGCGGCTCGAACGGGCTGCGCCGACCGGCACCGACGCGCGGCTGCGGGTCCCGCTGGGCCGGGTGACACTCGGCTGAGACGGTCTCGCCGTGTCCCTGCTGGGACGGTGTCGCCGTGTCCCTGCCGGGACGGTGTTGCCGTGTCCCTGCCGGGACGGGGGATCGACCTCCGG
>NZ_PCZU01000222.1:11475-20157 GCF_002887785.1 Rhodococcus sp. ENV425 | reverse complement strand
GGGAAGGCCCGGCACCGAAACGGTGCCGGGCCTTCCCGGAACTCTGTGGCGTAGGTCGCGTCAGACCGCGGTGCGTGCCCGGGTACGGGCGTTGCGGCGCTTGAGGGCGCGACGCTCGTCCTCGCTCATGCCGCCCCAGACGCCCGCGTCCTGGCCGGACTCGAGGGCCCACGAGAGGCACTCGGCGGTGACGGGGCAGCGGTTGCACACGAGCTTGGCGTCGGCGATCTGCGCGAGGGCCGGACCGCTGTTGCCGACGGGGAAGAACAGCTCGGGATCCTCGTCGCGGCAGATGGCCTTGTGGCGCCAGTCCATGCTTCTACTCTCCTTCGATAGTGCTCGTCGCACCGGCTGATCGTGGTGGCAAGTTCATGTGCGCGTCGGCAAGTGTTTCCGCGCGGTTACTTGTGAATGCTTTCACGAACCAGCGTGAAGTCAATAGAAAACGTCACGACCGTGGGGAAGCTCACGCCGACGGTGTCCCGGGTATTTGGGTTCGAACTTCCTTTGTACACCTCGGGAAACGAAAATGTAACCCGGATCACGTACGGGCGTCGGCGCGCCCGGGACACGGGGCCACGACGTCGAGCACGGCGGGCACCGACACGAACTCTACTTCGGTGCGAAGGCCCAGGTAGTCGCCGTCGACCTGCAGGCCGATCGGCCGGGACGACACCGCCTGCACCCGCGCGACGTCGTCGACGCGCACCAGGCGACGGGAGTTCGGATCGCCGCGCCGCGCGAGCAGCTGGCGGACCACCCGCAGGCTCGCGAACACCGCCGTCGTCGTCATCGCGAAGACTCCGAGCCCGGTCTCGAACGAGGTGCCCGGGTTGGTGTGCACCGGGCGCTTGTCGAGGTAGGTCCACGGGCTGGAATTGGAGACGAACGCGTAGTACACGCCCGGGATCGGTGGCCGGCCGGGCAGCGTCAACGTCAACGCGGGTTCGGCGCCCTTCGACTTGAAGAACTGCGTGATCGAATGCGCGACGTAACGCGCGGTGGTGACCTTCCGCCCGCCCAGCCGGCTCAGGTCGATGGCCTCGCACACCTGCGCGTCGAGCCCGAGGCCCGCATTGAAGACGAACCACCGGCCGTCGCAGTGGCCGAGGCCGATCCGGCGGGTGGTGCGCTGGGCCAGCAGGTCGAGCAACTGCTCGGTCGCCGTCACCGGATCGGCGTCCACGCCCAGCGACCGGGCGAAGACATTGGCCGAGCCGCCGGGGACCACCGCGAGCAGGGGGAGAGTGGGGTCGGCCACCCGTTCCGACGGGGTGCCGAGCAGGCCGTTGACGATCTCGTTGACGGTGCCGTCGCCGCCGTGCGCGACGACGACGTCCATCCCGTCGGCGTGCGCCGAGCGGGCCAGTTCGGCGGCGTGCCCCCGATGGGTGGTGTGGGCGACGGTGAGGGAGACCCGGTCGGCGAGCGCACGGGCCAGCCGGTCGCGACCGGCCGGAGTGGTGGTCGTCGCGTTGGGGTTCACGATCAGCAGTGCGCGCACGGAGCATCAGCCTAAGTGGTCTCGCACGGGTCCACTACGCTGGCCGGGTGTCCACCGAGTCGCCACGCAGCACCGTTCCGTCGACCGTTCGAGCCGCGGGTGGTCTCGTCGTCCTCGAAGGCGTGATCGCCATCGGCTTCGCTGTGGTCTCCGTGGTCCGGGCCCTCACGGGCGGGCACGACCAGACGGTCGGCAACGGCTACGGCCTCGCACTGTGGCTGGGGATCCTGTTCGGCGGCGTGCTCGCGGCCGGGATCGCGCTGCTGCGGGGCAAGCGGTGGGGGCGGGCCGTGGCGATCGTCGCCCAGCTGTTGCTGCTGCCGGTGGCCTGGTCGCTGCTGACGGACTCCCACCAGGTCGTGCTCGGCATCCTGCTCGCCCTGATCGTGGTGCCGGCGCTGGTGCTGCTGTTCAGCCCGCCGACGACGCGCTGGCTGGCGCAGGACTACGCCCCGGACGCCGACGACGTGGCCTGATCTCCGCCGAGCGCGGCGAGTGCCTGCCCGCTGAGGCGGAAGGTGGTCCACTCGTCCTGCGGGACGGCGCCGAGCGAGCGGTAGAACCCGATCGACGGCGTGTTCCAGTCCAGCACCGACCAGCTCAGGCGGCTGTAGCCGCGGTCGACGCATTCGCGGGCCAGTGCCGCGAGCAGAGCGCGGCCGTGGCCGTGGCCCCGGTGCTCGGGCCGGACGTACAGGTCCTCGAGGTAGATGCCGTGCACCCCGTCCCAGGTGGAGAAGTTGCGGAACCACAGCGCCATGCCCACCACCGTTCCCTGCGCGTCCTCTGCGACGTGGGCGAACGCGGCGGCGTCCCTGCCGAACAACGCCGTGTGCAGCTGCTCGGGCACGACGGTGCACTCGGCGCGGGCCTTCTCGTACTCGGCCAGCTCGTAGACGAGGGCGGTGAGGGCGTCGACGTCGGCGGGACGGGCGCGGCGGATCACGATCGGGGGCCTTTCGTGGGGATCGGCGACCCGCCGGACGGCGGAAGTCGCGGTCGATTCTCGCGTTCGGACGACTTTTAGGCGAGGATCGTTCCGTGACAACGGTACTTGCGGTGGCAAATCAGAAGGGTGGCGTCGCGAAGACGACCACCGTCGCGTCTCTGGCGGCCGCCCTGGCCGGGTTGGGGCAGCGGGTGCTCGTCGTCGACCTGGACCCGCAGGGATGCCTGACATTCTCGCTCGGGCACAACCCCGACCGGCTCGAACGCTCGGTGCACGACGTGCTGGTCGGGGCGGCGGAGGCCAAGGAGGTTCTGCTCGACACGGACGAGGGCTTCACGTTGCTGCCCGCGACGATCGACCTCGCCGGGGCCGAGGCGCTGCTGCTGATGCGGCCGGGGCGGGAGTTCACCCTCCGGCGGGCGCTGGCCCCGCTGCTCGACAGTTTCGACGTCGTCGTGATCGACTGCCCGCCGTCGCTGGGCGTGCTCACGCTCAACGGCCTGACCGCCGCGCAGTCCGTGCTCGTGCCCCTGCAGTGCGAGACCCTCGCGCACCGCGGCGTCGGGCAGCTGCTGCGTACCGTCGCCGAGGTCAAGCAGATCACCAACCCCGACCTCGAGCTCCTCGGTGCCCTGCCGACGCTCTACGACGCCCGCACGACGCACAGCCGCGACGTGCTCGCCGACGTCGCCGACCGGTACGACATGCCGGTGCTCGCGCCGCCGATCCCGCGCACCGTGCGCTTCGCGGAGGCGTCGGCGTCGGGGGCGTCGGTGCTCGCCGGCCGGAAGAACAAGGGCGCCGAGGCCTATCGCGAGCTGGCCGAGAACCTGCTCGCCCACTGGCGCGACGGCAAGAAGCTGGTCACCTTCACGTCGTGAGGTGCGCGGTGAGTTCCTCGGGGGCTCATCGCAGCACTACGACCTGCGGCCCGCGCTGCTCGAGCACCGAAGTCCCGGCGACCGCCACGTTCACCACTCCCGCCTCGTCGCGCACGACCGGAATCCGGCCCTGCACCGCCCCGGTGGCAGGCTCGACCACCGCGAGGGCGTCGCGCACCGGCAGCAGCAGGGCCCCGGCCATGGCGGCGCCGGTGCCCGTCGTCCCGGGCAGCGTCCACCGCGGCACCAGGTCGTCGCCGCCGAGGGCGACGGTCTCCGTGCCCGACCACCACGTGAGGAACGAACCCTGCACCGCGGCGGGGAACACCGCGTCCGGCGTCGCCGCGGCCGACAGCGGGTGCCGGGCGGTCAGCGTGCCGGCGGCGTCGTATCCGGCGAGAACGGGCCCGGACGAGGCGGTGGGCGGCAGGTACAGCACCGTGCGCTCACCGCTCACCGCGACGACGCGCGTACCCATGTCGTCCGGCCCCAGTTCCGGCAGCACCGACGAGGCGATCTCCTTCGGCTGGGAGTCTGCCTCCGGGGTCGTCTCGAGCAGCGTCAACCGGTCCGCCTCTTCGCCCGGGCAGCGTTCGACGACCGCCAGCCGGGTGCTGCTGGCCGCGGCCGAGCGCAGCGTGCACCCGTTGCGGGGTTGCGCCCCCGGCACGACGGGCGCGTCCACGCGCCCGTACTCGAGCGTGCGCACGAGATCCGACCGCCACAGTTCGAGGCGGGTGTCGCCCCGCGAGATCACGTGGGTGTCGGCGGCGGTGAGGGTCACTGCGTCGTCGGCGTCGCTGGAACGCTGCGCCCCGCGCATCCCCGAATCGGGGACCAGCTGGGTCACCTGGCTGCATCCCCGCTGGTCGCGGTACACCGCCACGGCGGTGCGCCAGTCCTCCACGACTCCGCACAGCGGCATGTCGCGGCCGTAGCGCCACAGCTCGGCGCCCGAGTCGAGGGCGCGGCCGGTGACCGTGCCGCCGTCGCCGGTGACCACGACACCTCCGACCGCGATCGGACGGGAGGTCGCGCCGCTGGGGGCCCGCCACGCCTCCGTCAGCGTCGACGGCACCGCCGTCGCGGACGCCGGCGCCTCGGGTGCCGCGTCGGTCGTGACGGACACGGTGCCGCGTGCGTCCGACCGCAGCCAGACGACGCTCGCCGCCGCGACGACCGCGACGGCGAGCAGGAGGGCTGCGATCAGGTCCGCCCGGGTTCTGCGCTCCGGTGCGAGCATCGCGGCCGACTACTGGGCAGCCGAGGCCGTGACCGTGTCGCTCTTCGCCGTCGCGGAGGAACCGCCGCGGCGCCGGCGCCGGCGCCGGCGTGCGGGCGCCGCCGTCCCGTCCCCGGAGTCCTCGGCCTGCTCCGACGCGGCGCTCGTGTTCTCGGGTCCGGTGTTCTCGGCACTTCCGGAGTCGGGCCGGCCACCGCGGGTGCGCCGGCGGACCCGGGTGCGCTTGGGTCGTGCCGCGTCCTCGGCGGGCTCGGCGGCCTCCTCGCGGGCGGGCCGCTCCGCCGGCGCCTTGCGGACCGTGCCGGTCGTGCCTTCGGGGATGCCCAGCTCCTCGAACAGGTGCGGCGAACTCGAGTACGTCTCGACCGGGTCGGACAGGCCGAGGTCGAGGGCCTTGTCGATGAGCTGCCAGCGCGGGATGTCGTCCCAGTCGACCAGGGTGACGGCGATGCCGGTGCGCCCCGCCCGGCCGGTGCGGCCGATGCGGTGGACGTAGGTCTTCTCGTCCTCGGGGCACTGGTAGTTCACGACGTGGGTGACGTCGTCGATGTCGATCCCGCGGGCGGCCACGTCGGTGGCGACGAGCACGTCGATCTTGCCCTTGCGGAACCTGTCGAGGGCCTTCTCCCGGGCGATCTGCCCCAGGTCGCCGTGCACGGCTCCGACGGCGAAGCCGCGCTCGGCGAGCTCGTCGGCGACCTTCTGCGCGGTGCGCTTGGTGCGGGTGAAGATCATCGTGGCGCCCCGGCCCTCGGCCTGCAGCACCCGCGCCACCAGCTCCGCCTTGTCGAGTGCGTGCGCGCGGTAGACGAGCTGGTTGGTGCGCTCGTGCACCGCGGAGGACTCCGGCTCCTCGGCCCGGATGTGCGTCGGGCGCGTGAGGAAGGTGCGGGCGAGCGTGATGATCGGGCCGGGCATCGTCGCCGAGAACAGCATCGTCTGGCGGCGGTCGGGCACCATGCCGAGAATGCGCTCGATGTCCGGGAGGAAGCCGAGGTCGAGCATCTCGTCCGCCTCGTCCATCACCAGGATGCCGATCTTGCCGAGGATCAGGTGACCCTGGTTGGCGAGATCCAGCAGACGGCCCGGGGTCCCGACAACGACGTCGACGCCCTTCTTCAGCACGTCGACCTGTGTCTCGTACGGGCGCCCGCCGTAGACGGACAGGACCTTCAGCGGTCCGTCGGCGCCGCGGAGGTACTTGGCGGCGTTCTCGAGGTCCTGCGTGACCTGCAGGCACAGCTCGCGCGTCGGCACGATCACCAGGGCGCGGGGCGTTCCGTCGAGGGCGGTGGTGCCGGACGCGGTGGTGGTGAGGCGGTGCAGCAGCGGGACACCGAACCCGAAGGTCTTGCCCATGCCGGTGCGCGCCTGTCCGATCAGGTCGTCGCCGGCGAGGGCGAGGGGGAGCGTCAGCTCCTGGATGGCGAAGGTGCGCTCGATGCCCATCTCGGCGAGAGCGCGGACGATCTCGTCCCGCACGCCCAGCTCGCCGAACGTGGGCGGGGTGTGGGTGGAGTCGAGTTGGGCCGACACCGTGGTTTCGGTGGCGTCGTCTTCGTGGTCGACAGTGATCTTGCTCAGGGGTCTGGCCTTCCTGGTCTCGGCACGCACGCACGAGTGGAGAGGCGACCGGCCTGCGCCTCAGCGAGAGCGACCGGAACGGGCTCTGCGAGGCGCGGCAGCGATCTGCGATCGGGTGCGCGCACATCATCGGTGAAGTCCGCGGGGCCGGTGGTCGGCGCCTCGAGGCGCGGCCTTCCAGGACCATTGTACCGTGAGCCGCGCGGTCACCGGCTGGGTACTACGCTGTGTCGTCATGGGAGCCGAAACGTCGCCGTCCGCCGCAGAGTCTCGTCCACCCGCCGCTCCGGCGCGCGTCCCGGCCGATCATCCCGGCGTCGCCGAGTTGTTCGCGGTGCTCGCCTACGGTGAGATCTCGGCCTTCTACCGCCTCGCCGACGATGCACGGATGTCGCCGAGCCTGCAGGGGCGGGTAGCGTTCGCGAGCATGGCCGCCGCGGAGATGAGCCACTTCGAGACGCTGCACGCCGCGCTCACCGCGCGCGGCGTGGAGATCTACACGGCGATGGAGCCCTACCGGCGCGCCCTCGACGCGTACCACGCGTCCACGAACCCCT
This sequence comes from Rhodococcus sp. ENV425, assembly GCF_002887785.1. NCBI lineage: Bacteria > Bacillati > Actinomycetota > Actinomycetes > Mycobacteriales > Nocardiaceae > Rhodococcus > Rhodococcus sp. ENV425. The sequence goes on along the minus strand of NZ_PCZU01000222.1, from coordinate 13,439 downwards.
CGACCTGGCACGAGTCGCTGGTCAAGGCGTATGTCGGCGACGGCATCGCCGCCGACTTCTACCGCGAGATCGCCGGCACCCTCGCCCCCGAGGTGGCGGAGGTCGTGCGGGAGGTCCTCGCCGAGACCGGGCACTCGGAGTTCGTGGTGCACGAGGTGCGCGAGGCGGTGCGGCGCAGCGCGGCCGACAAGGACCGGCTGATGCTGTGGGGACGGCGGCTGCTCGGCGAGGCCATCACCCAGGCGCAGTACGTGATGGCCCAGCGTGAGGACCTCACCGATCTGGTGATCGCCGCGTCCGGTGATCTCACCGACATTGCCGCGTTGTTCGACCGGATGCAGCTCGAGCACGCCGAGCGGATGGCGGTGCTGGGACTGCACTAGCCTGGGCGGGGACAGCTGTAGAGCCCTGAGAGTTCGGAGGTCGACCGTGGAGGTCAAGATCGGTGTTGCGGACAGTCCCCGCGAGCTCACCGTGATCAGCGAGCAGACGCCCGACGAGGTCGAGTCGCTCGTGGCGCAAGCCCTGGCCGGCGAGAAGGACGGCGTGCTGACACTCGTCGACGAGAAGGGCCGCAAGCTCATCGTGCAGGCGGCGCGGGTCACCTACGTCGAGATCGGTCCCGCCGACATTCGCAAGGTCGGGTTCGCGGCGACCTAGAACGACGGCATCACGACGAAGGGCCGGGGCTGCTGCCCCGGCCCTTCTGTCGTCGCGGGCGCGGCCCCGCCCTGGGGTCGGCGCCGTCTGGTCGGCGCCTTCCGGTTACCGCCTGCGCAGCTCCGGCTGCAGCGGCACGTGCGAGAGTCCACCCCAGGCGAGAGCGACCGTGGTGTCGACGGCGTCCTCCTTCGGAATCGGCCGGGCGGCCTCGAGCCAGTAGCGGGCGGTGAACTGGCTGGTGCCGACGAGGCCGACCGCCAGGATGCGCGCCCGGTAGGGGTCCAGACCGGAGTCGTGGCTCACCAGGTCGAACACCGCGTCGACGCAGGCCTCGGTGGCCTGCTCCACGCGGTGCGCCACCTGCGGCTCGCCCATCAGGTCCGATTCGAACACCAGACGGAAACCCTGCGAGTCGTTGTCGACGAAGTCGAAGAACGCCTGCACCGCGGCGCGGACGCGCTGCCTGTTGTCGGTCGTCGACCGCAGGGCCTGGCGGACTCCGGCGATCAGGCTGTCGACGTAGCTCTGCAGCACAGCGCAGTACAGTTCGAGCTTGCCGGGAAAGTGCTGGTACAGCACCGGCTTGCTGACCCCGGCGCACTCGGCGATCTCGTCCATGCCGGCCGCGTGGTATCCGCGGGTGACGAAGACTTCGCTGGCTGCAGCGAGGAGCTGGACCCGGCGCTCGTCCCGCGGCATCCGGGCGCCGCGTCGAGTGCCGGTGCCGTTGCCCGAGCTGGTGGCGCGGCCGGACGATGTCCGGGCTGCGAGTTCGGTCATGTCGCTCCCAATCCGAAAAATTCGTCGAAGTGATGCCTACCACTACGACGTGCAATCGTCTCTGCACGTTACAGGCCGGGGGGCCTCGAGGTGCCGTGCACCCCTACCCACGAGTATCCCAGCCGAAGGCCCACTGTGCGCGGCGCCACATCGGCGTGGCGGCGGTCGGCGCCCGCGCTCGGCGACCCGGCACGGCCGGCGACGGCCGTATGAGAGTCTGGCAACCGTGACCGACCGAGCAGGAGCCGGCGTGACGGACACACCGCGCCGCCCGGTGCGCAGTCCGCACCGGACACCCGAGGACCGGACGTCCGACCGGCGACGCAGCCGCGCCCCTTCCCACCAGCCTCTGCGAGCTCAGTGGGATCCCGTCTCGGGCGGGGAGAAGGTTCCTCGCCCGCCGCGCCCGGACCGCGGGGTGCGCAGGCAGACCCGGCTCGGCCGGTTCGTCGCGACCTACGGATGGCGGGCCTACGCCATCCCCGTCCTCGCGGTCCTCACGGTGATCGTCCTGGTGGATG
>NZ_PCZU01000222.1:0-11367 GCF_002887785.1 Rhodococcus sp. ENV425 | reverse complement strand
CGTTCCCCGCCGATCTGCCGTCCGGCGCGCTCCCGGACGGCGGGCCGTTCACGGTGGCCGGCGCCGGCACCTGGCGGGTGGTGCCCGGGACCAGCGGTCAGGTCGGCACCGGCCGCGTCTACACCTACACCGTGGAGATCGAGGACGGGGTCGACGCCACCGGCTACGGCGGCGACGCGGCGTTCGCCCGGATGGTCGACGAGACCCTGGCCAACCCGAAGAGCTGGACACAGGACCCGGCGTTCGCGTTCCGTCGCGTCGATCAGGGCGTGCCCGACTTCCGGGTGTCGCTGACGTCCCAGATGACGATCCGGCAGGGCTGCGGGTACGACATCGAGCTGGAGGTGTCGTGCTACAACCCGGGCCTGGGCCGGGTCCTGCTCAACGAGCCGCGGTGGGTGCGTGGCGCCGTCGCATTCCAGGGTGACATCGGCTCCTACCGTCAGTATCAGATCAACCACGAGGTCGGGCACGCCATCGGCTTCGCCGCCCACGAGGGGTGCGGCAGCGACGGGGGCCTCGCGCCGATCATGATGCAGCAGTCCTTCGGCACCGCCAACGACGACATCGCCGGCCTCGATCCCGAGGGCCTCGTCCCCCGCGACGGACTCACCTGCAGGTTCAACCCGTGGCCGTATCCGCGGGCGTGAGGATGGGACAATCGGGTAACCGCCCGATCGAGCCGGCCGAGGAGCTGTCGTGAGCCCATTACCACCTCTGGTGGAACCCGCTGCGGACCTGACGCGCGAGGAGGTGGCCCGCTACAGCCGGCACCTGATCATCCCCGGGGTGGGGGTGGTGGGGCAGCGGCGGCTGAAGAACGCGCGGGTGCTGTGCATCGGCGCCGGCGGCCTCGGTTCGCCGGTGCTGCTCTACCTCGCCGCGGCGGGTGTCGGCACCCTCGGCATCGTCGAGTTCGACGATGTCGAATCGTCCAACCTGCAACGGCAGGTGATCCACGGGATCGCCGACGTGGGCCGCCCCAAGGGGGAGAGCGCCCGCGACACGATCCGCGGGATCAACGACAACGTGGAGGTGCGGCTGCACCCGGTGCCCCTGGACCCCGGCAACGCCGTCGCACTGTTCGAGCAGTACGACCTGATCCTCGACGGCACCGACAACTTCGCCACCCGTTACCTCGTCAACGACGCCGCGGTCCTCGCCGGCAAGCCGTACGTATGGGGGTCGATCTTCCGGTTCGAGGGACAGGTGTCGGTGTTCTGGGAGGCCGCACCGGACGGGCGGGGGCTGAACTACCGGGACCTGTACCCGGAGGCGCCGCCGCCCGGGATGGTCCCGTCCTGCGCCGAGGGCGGCGTGCTCGGGGTGCTCTGCGCGTCCGTCGGGTCGATCATGGCCACCGAGGCGGTCAAGCTGATCACCGGCATCGGCGAGTCGCTGCTCGGACGCCTGATGATCTATGACGCTCTCGCGATGAGCTACCGGACGGTGACGTTGCGCCGCGACCCGGGCCGGGTGCCGGTGACCGAGCTGGTCGACTACGAGTCCTTCTGCGGTGTGGTGCCGGACGACGGCGCAGCCGCCCTCGCCGAGTCCACCATCACCCCGACCGAGCTGCGCCGGCTGCTCGAGTCGGACCGGGAGATCGAGCTGATCGACGTGCGCGAGCCGGTCGAGTGGGACATCGTCCACATCGAGGGGGCGCGGCTGATCCCGAAGGACCGCATCCTCTCCGGCGAGGCGCTGGCGGAGCTGCCGCAGCACAGGCCGATCGTGCTGCACTGCAAGACGGGGATCCGCTCGGCCGAGGCCCTCGCAGTGCTGAAGGAGGCCGGTTTCGCGGACGCCACGCATCTGCAGGGCGGGGTGCTCGCGTGGGCGCAGCAGGTGGACCCTTCGCTGCCCGTGTACTGAGGGGAATACGGGGAAGATAACGATGCGGGAATGGTGTCCCCGGGTAACGGAGTGCCTTCCCCTCAACGGGGCGGCGCCGACTGTACGGTGTGCCCCGTGAGTCCCCTCGAACCCCCGCAGCACGTGCGCTCGACCTTCGGCCTCCGCGACGTCGAACCGGTCCCGCTCGGGGCGGACTGGGACGGTGGCTGGCGGTGCGGCGACGTGGTGCTCTCGCCGGTCGCCGACCATGCCCGCGCAGCGTGGTCGGCGAAGGTGCGCGAGACCCTCGGGGTCGACGGGGTGCGACTGGCGCGGCCCGTCCGCTCCACCGACGGCCGCTACGTCGTCTCCGGTTGGCGCGCCGACACCTACATCGTGGGCACCTCCGAACCGCGGCACGACGAGGTGGTGGCCCTGTCGCTGCGGCTGCACGCGGCCACCGCCCAGCTGGAGCGGCCGCGCTTCCTCATGCAGCCGCCCGTGGCGCCGTGGGAGGACGTCGACGTGTTCGTCGCCGCCGACCGCGCGGCGTGGGAGGCGGTGCCCCTGCGCACCGCCCGCGCCGCCGGCGCCCCGGAAACCGTCACTCCCGACGGACGCAAGAGCATCGACCTGATCAACCAGCTCGCGACGCTGCGCAAGCCGGTCCACCTGCCCGATCAGCTCGTGCACGGTGACCTGTTCGGCACCGTGCTCTTCGCCGGCAGCGCCGCGCCGGGCCTGACCGACATCACCCCCTACTGGCGGCCCGCGTCGTGGGCGGCCGGTGTCGCCGTCGTCGACGCGCTGTCGTGGGGCGGGGCCGACGACGAGCTCATCGGCCGGTGGGAGGACCTGCCGGAATGGCCGCAGATGCTGTTGCGCGCGGTGATGTTCCGGCTCGCCGTGCACGCCCTGCATCCGCGCTCCACGGAGGAGGCGTTCCCGGGGCTGGCACACACCTCGGATCTGGTGCGGCTGCTCCTCTAGCCTTCGCCGCCGCGCAGCTCCCCGAACATCGCGAGCGCGGCGGCGGTGGCGCGGCCGGGCTCTCCCGCGACGACGGCGAGCACCAGCTCGCGGTGCTCGTCGTGGAACCCCGCCCCCGTCTCGTCGACGCGGCGCCGGATCGTCTCCTCGATGACGGGCAGCAGCGAGTCGTAGAACTCGAGGTACACGGCGTTGTGGCTGGCCTCGACGATCGCGCGGTGCAGGGCGACGTCGGCGGCGAGGGCGGCGGCCGAACGCGGGTCGGCCCACGCGCGCATCCGCGCGTCGAACAGTTCGGTCAGGTGCGCGGCATCCGCGTCGGTGCGGCGCCGGGCGGCGAGCGCTGCGGCGGTGACGTCCAGCGCCTGCCGCAGTTCGAGCACGTCCTGCTCGTGGGCGTCGGCGAAGTAGGTGCCGAGAGCGCTGCCCACCTCCGAGGTGGCGACGACGTAGGTGCCCGAGCCCTGCCGCCGCTCCAGCAGCCCCGAGTGCACGAGCGCCTGCACGGCTTCGCGCACGGTGTTGCGGCCCGTCCCGGTCAGCTCGGCCAGGGCGGGTTCGGGAGGGATGCGGGTGCCCACCGCCCAGGCGCCGGTGCGGATCTGGTCGCGCAACTGCTCGGTGACCTGGGCGATGAGGCTGGTGCGTCGCACGGTGCGCATGGGGATCCTTCCTGCATCCGGAAAACGCCTTCGACGATAGACGTCGGGTCATCCTATGATTTCACTCGTGGCTGTCACCGATGCCGGATCCTCGTCCCCGTCCCTCCTGCGGGGACGGCTCCTGGTCTTCGTTGCGATCGTGATGTCCGCGCTCACGCTGCGCCTCGCCGTGACCTCGTTCAGCCCGCTCGCCGAGCAGATCCGCGCCGAGCTCGGTTTCGCGCCCGCCGTGGTGGGCGTGTTCGGCATGGTGCCGACCGCGATGTTCGCGGTGTTCGGGCTGCTCACCCCCGTCATCGCGCGCCGGGCCGGACTCGAGGCCACGGCCCTCGTCGCGATGCTGGCCGCCGGATTCGGCATGGCAGCGCGCGCGCTGACCCACGAGACGTGGACACTGCTCGCGTTCTCCGCGCTCGCGCTCGCCGGGATGGGGGTCGGCAACGTGGTGATCCCGCCACTGGTCAAGAGGTACTTCTCCGACCGGCTCGCGGTCGTGAGCACCGTGTACATCGTCGGCGTCCAGATCGGGACGGTGCTGCCGGCCCTCGCGGCGGTCCCCGTCGCCGAGGCCGCCGGGTGGCGCTGGTCCATCGGGCTGTGGGCGGCGTGGGCGTTCGCCGCGGCGATCCCGTGGATCGGCGTCCTGTACCGGGCCCGCGGCACGCGTCCGGCCGCCGGCGACGCGCCGCACTCCCAGCCCACGCCCGGCCGGGTGTGGCGCTCGCCCGTCGCGTGGGGCATGGCCGGCATGTTCGGCATGACCTCGCTGATCACCTACTCGATGTTCACCTGGATCCCCGCGGTGCTGCTCGACGCCGGCGGCAGCGAGGCGCTCGGCGGCGCCATGATCGCCCTGTTCTCGTTCGTCGGCCTGACCGCCTCGTTCGTCGCTCCCGCCGCGTGCGCCCGCATGCGGGATCCGTTCCCGCTCGTCGTCGTGTGCGTGGCGTGCTACGCGGTGGGGTTCACCGGTCTGCTGCTCGCGCCGCTGACGGCCACGGCGCTGTGGGTACTGGCGATCGGCGTCGGGCCGACCACGTTCCCCATGGCGCTCACCCTGATCAACCTGCGCACCCGCACCCACGCAGCGTCCGCCGCACTGTCCGGCTTCACCCAGGGTCTCGGCTACACCGTCGCGTGTCTCGGCCCGGTGCTGGTCGGTGTGCTGCGCGAGGCCACCGGCGGCTGGACGGCGCCGTTCGCGTTCCTCGGGTGTGCGGCGCTCGTGGTGCTCGTCGCCGGCCGGGTCGCCTGCCGGCCCCGGTACGTCGAGGACACCTGGGGCGGTTCCGGTGCCGGTCCACAGCCCGCGAGCACCCGCGGCGCCGACCTCACGGAGGCCTCCTGCCGCAGGTGAGCATCTCTTGACGCGGCAGTCACCGAGGGCAGCACCGCGGCAACACCCGTTTCCTACCTTGGGTCCATCGATACCGACCCGAGGAAGGGGCATGGGGTGGCCGCAACGACCGGAGTATCACCGACCGAAGGCCTGCGTGCGAAGTTCGCGCGCAAGCACCGCATCGAACACTGGGACGCCGAGGACACGGCGGCATGGGAAGCCGGCGGCAAGGAGATCGCGAAGCGGAACCTGATCTGGTCCGTCCTGGCCGAGCACGTCGGCTTCTCCGTCTGGTCCATCTGGTCCGTGATGGTGCTGTTCATGCCGGCCGACGTCTACGGCATCGATCCCGCCGGCAAGTTCTTCCTCGTCGCGGTGCCCACCCTCGTGGGCTCGCTGCTGCGCATTCCCTACACCGTCGCCACGGCCCGGTTCGGCGGTCGGAACTGGACGGTGTTCAGCGCGCTGGTGCTGCTGATCCCCACCGTCGCGGCCCTGTACCTGATGCTCAACCCCGGCTTCTCGTACACCACCTTCCTGGTGGTGGCCGCGGTCGCCGGACTCGGCGGCGGCAACTTCGCCTCGTCGATGACCAACATCAACGCTTTCTACCCGCAGCGGCTCAAGGGCTGGGCGCTGGGCCTGAACGCGGGCGGCGGCAACATCGGCGTGCCGGTGGTCCAGCTCGTCGGCCTGCTCGTCATCGCCACCGTCGGCAACACCGAGCCGTGGATCGTGTGTGCCGTCTACCTGGTGCTGTGTGCCTTCGCCGCGCTCGGCGCGGCCCTGTTCATGGACAACCTCGGTGACCAGCGCGCCGACCTGCGGGCGATGGGCGAATCCCTGAGGTACCGCGACTCGTGGATCCTCAGCTTCCTCTACATCGGCACCTTCGGCTCCTTCATCGGCTTCAGCTTCGCGTTCGGGCAGGTGCTGCAGATCAACTTCCTGGCCGGGGGCGCGACCGCCGCCGAGGCCTCCCTGCACGCCGCGCAGATCGCGTTCATCGGCCCGCTGCTCGGCTCGATCGCCCGGCCCCTCGGCGGCAAGCTGGCCGACCGGATCGGGGGCGGCCGGATCACGCTGTACACGTTCGCGGCAATGGCCCTCGCGGCGGGACTGCTCGTCACCGCCGGCACCCTCGACGACGCCACCGCCGGCGCCGCCACCGGCGGCATCATGGTGACCTTCGTCCTCGGGTTCATCGCCCTGTTCCTGCTCTCGGGCATCGGCAACGGCTCCGTCTACAAGATGATCCCGTCCATCTTCGAGGCCAAGGCGCAGAGCCTCGACTCGCTCGACCGGGCCGGGAAGGCCGCATGGGCGCGCAGCATGTCCGGCGCCCTGATCGGATTCGCCGGCGCCATCGGCGGACTCGGCGGCGTCGGGATCAACCTGGTGCTGCGCGCGTCCTACAGCAGCGAAGCCAAGTCGGCGACCATGGCGTTCTGGGTGTTCCTCGCCTTCTACCTGGTCTGCATCGTCGTCACCTGGGCCGTGTTCCTGCGCCGACCCACCGCCCCGCCCGCGGAGACGCCCGCACCGCGCGACGTCACCGCCGACACGGTGGCCACCCGCGTCTGACCGCGGCCGGCCCCCCATCACGTACGCAAGGAAGAAGGAAACGGTATGAGCCACAAGTCTGTTGTCGTCGTCGGACACGGCATGGTGGGCCACCGCTTCGTCGAGGCGCTGCGCGCCCGCGACGAGAAGAACCTCTGGTCGGTGACGGTGCTGTGCGAGGAACCGCTGCCCGCCTACGACCGCGTGGGACTGTCCTCCTATGTCGGCTCGTGGGATTCGAAGGAACTCGCCCTCGCCGGCAACGAGTACGAGGGCGACGACCTGGTCGAGCTGAGGATCGGCACCCGGGCCGCGGCGATCGACCGTGCCGGGCGCACCGTCACCACCGACGCCGGTGAGGTGATCGGGTACGACGCGCTCGTCCTGGCCACCGGCTCGTACCCCTTCGTCCCGCCGATTCCCGGCAAGGATCTGGCCGGGTGCTTCGTCTACCGGACCCTCGACGACCTGGACGGCATCCGGGCCGGCGCGGAGCGGGCCGCTCCGGGAGCGGTCGGCGTCGTCGTCGGCGGCGGGCTCCTCGGCCTCGAGGCGGCCAACGCGCTGCGGATGCTGGGCATGACGCCGCACGTCGTCGAGTTCGCCCCCCGGCTCATGCCGCTGCAGGTCGACGAGGGCGGCGGTGCGCTCCTCGCCCGGCTCGTCACCGATCTCGGGCTGACGGTGCACACGGGCGTCGGCACCGCCGGCATCACCGAGGGCCCCGGCGGGTTGAGGGTGGAACTGTCCGACGGGTCGGTGATCGACGCCGCGCTGCTCGTGTTCTCCGCAGGCGTCCGTCCCCAGGACGGGCTGGCCCGCGACGCGGGGCTCGAGCTGGGCCCGCGCGGCGGTGTCCGCACCGACCTCGGCTGCCGCAGCACGACCGACGACGCGGTCTACGCGATCGGCGAGTGCGCGGCCGTCGAGGGCACCTGCTACGGCCTCGTCGCCCCCGGCTACAGCACGGCCGAGGTGGTGGCCGACCGGCTCCTCGGCGGCGCCGCCGAGTTCCCGGGCGCCGACCTGTCCACGAAGCTCAAGCTGCTCGGCGTCGACGTCGCGAGCTTCGGCGACGCGCACGCCACCACTCCGGGCGCCCTCGAGGTCGTGCTGTCGGACGCCGCGAAGGGCACCTACGCCAAGCTGGTCGTCTCGGACGACGCGAAGACACTGCTCGGCGGCATCCTCGTCGGCGACGCCTCCGCGTACGGGTCGCTGCGGCCGCTCGTCGGCCGGGAGCTGCCCGGCGACCCCGCGGCGCTGATCTCCCCGGCGGGAGAGAAGCCGGGCGCCGGGTCGCTGCCCGACGACGCCGAGGTGTGCTCCTGCAACGGAGTCACCAAGGGGACGATCTGCGGTGCCATCGCGGACGGCGCGTGCGACATCGCCCAGGTCAAGGCCTGCACCGGCGCCGGCACCACGTGCGGCGGCTGCCTGCCCACCGTCAAGCAGCTCCTCGCGGCGTCCGGTGTGGTCATGTCGAAGTCCTTGTGCGAGCACTTCGAGCAGTCCCGGGCCGAGCTGTTCCAGATCGTGCAGGCCACGAACACCCGCACGTTCTCGGCACTGATCTCCAAGTACGGCCAGGGGACCGGCTGCGACATCTGCAAGCCCGTCGTCGCCTCGATCCTCGCCTCGACCGACTCGGACCACATCCTGGGCCGGCAGCAGGCGGCGCTGCAGGACACCAACGACCACTTCCTGGCCAACATCCAGAAGAACGGCACCTACTCGGTGGTGCCGCGGATGCCCGGCGGGGAGTGCACCCCCGAGCAGCTCATCGTCATCGGCGAGATCGCCCGCGACTTCGGCTTGTACGTCAAGATGACCGGCGGCCAGCGCATCGACCTGTTCGGTGCGCGGGTCGAGCAGCTGCCGCTCATCTGGCAGCGGCTCGTCGACGCCGGCATGGAATCCGGCCAGGCGTACGGCAAGTCCCTGCGCACCGTGAAGAGCTGCGTGGGCTCGACGTGGTGCCGGTACGGCGTGCAGGACTCGGTCGGCATGGCCGTCGACCTCGAACTGCGCTACCGCGGGCTGCGCTCACCGCACAAGCTCAAGTTCGGCGTTTCCGGCTGCGCCCGCGAGTGCGCCGAGGCGCGCGGCAAGGACGTCGGGGTGATCGCCACGGAGAACGGCTGGAACCTGTACGTGTGCGGCAACGGCGGCCAGTCGCCCAAGCATGCGCAGCTGCTCGCCGGTGGTCTCGACGACGGGACCCTCGTCAAGTACATCGACCGGTTCCTGATGTTCTACGTGCGCACCGCCGATCGCCTGCAGCGCACCGCGCCCTGGCTCGAGTCCCTCGAGGGCGGGCTCGAGCACCTCCGGGCGGTGGTGTGCGAGGACAGCCTCGGCATCGGCGACGAGCTCGAGGCGGCGATGGCCAAGCACGTCGCCGGGTACCGGGACGAGTGGAAGGGAGTGCTCGAGGACCCCGAGAAGCTGTCCCGGTTCGTGTCGTTCGTCAACGCGCCCGAGGTGGCCGACCCGACCGTGCGGTTCGACGACTCGGGCAAGCGGAAGGTGCCGGTGCTGGTCGGAATGCCCTCTTACCGTGAGGGAATCTCGGGTTAACGCCCGAGAAACACCGGCCCCGGAGAATTCCGTCCGTAGTTCCAAGGAGGACATTCATGACCGTCATCGAGACGCACACCCCCGAGCGCGCGTCGCGTGCCAGCGTGTACGACGGGCGTCTGGAGTGGACGTCGGCGTGCCCGCTCAGTCACCTCATCCCCGGCCGCGGCGTCGCCGTGCTGTTGCGCGGCGGCGAGCAGGCCGCGCTGTTCCGGCTCGACGACGGCAGTCTGCGGGCGGTGGGCAACTTCGACCCGTTCGGCCGCGCCGCGGTGATGTCGCGCGGGATCGTCGGCGACCGCAGCGGCGAGCCCACCGTCGCCTCGCCGCTGCTCAAGCAGGTCTTCTCGCTGGACGACGGACGCTGCCTCGACGATCCGTCGGTCCGCCTGCCCGTGTACGACGTGCGGGTGTGGGCCGGTGTCGTCCAGATCCACAGCCTCGTGCCCGTGCACCGCGGTTACGGCGAGCGTTCGTGAGCGAGGACAACGCGCCGCTGCACGGCTTCACGATCGGCATCACCGCCGCACGCCGCGCCGACGAGTTCGCCACCCTGCTCCCCCGGCGCGGCGCGGAGGTTGTCCACGCACCCGCCATCCGCATCATCCCGCTCGCGGACGACGCCGAGCTCGAGCGCGTGACGCGCGACATCCTCGACACCCCGCCGGACATCACCGTGGCCACCACGGCGATCGGCTTCCGCGGCTGGATGGGGGCCGCGGACGGCTGGGGCCTCGCCGAGCAGCTCGGCGAGGCCCTGGGCGGCAGCCGCATCCTGGCCCGCGGGCCGAAGGTCACCGGCGCGATCCGGGCCGCCGACCTGCGGGAGGAGTGGTCGCCGGCGTCGGAGTCGTCCGCGGAGGTGCTCGAGCACCTGCTGGCCGAGGGTGTGGAGGGGGTGCGGATCGCGGTGCAGCTGCACGGCGCCCGCACCGAGTGGGAACCCGGCGCGGACCTGTGCGAGGTGCTGCGCGACGCCGGTGCCGACGTGGTGGCGGTCCCGGTGTACCGGTGGACCCCGCCCGACGACCCCACCGCGCTGGACCGGCTCATCGAGCAGATCGCCGACCACAGCATCGACGCGGTGAGCTTCACCAGCGCGCCGGCCGTCGCGTCGCTGCTGATGCGTTCCAAGGCCACCGGCATGCTCGAGTTGATGCTGCGCGCGCTGCGCACCGGGGTCACCGCGGTGTGCGTGGGGCCCGTGACGGCCGCGCCGCTGGTCGAGCTGGAGGTGCCGGTCTCGGCACCGGCCCGGGCCCGGCTCGGATCCCTCGCCCGGCACCTGGCCGAAGAGCTGCCGCGGCGCGCCCACCGCATCGAGGCCGGGGGGCACGTCCTCAGCGTCCGCGGCCGCTGCGTCGTGGTCGACGGCGAGATCCGCTGCCTGGCGCCCGCCGCGATGGCGCTGATGCGCACCCTCGCCGCCCGGCCCGGCCGGGTCGTCTCGCGTGAGGAACTGCTCGCCGCGCTGCCCGGCGGCGGCGGCGACACCCACGCCGTGGAGACCGCCGTGGCGCGGCTGCGGTCCGCGCTCGGCGCCCCCACGATCGTGCAGACCGTCGTCAAGCGTGGCTACCGGCTCGCGGTCGACCCGGTGGGCTGCGCCGACAAGGAATACCCGCTCGGCTAGGGGCATCGTCTCCGGCCGACCCCGTTCCGGATCAGGAGTTGTGACCATGATCGACCCGGCCCTGCTGCTCGTCGCTCACGGCACGCGCAATCCGCGCGGCGTCGAGATGATCGCGTCCCTCGCCGACGCCGTCTCCCGCGACGTGGGCGCCACCCGCGTCGCGTTCGTCGACGTCCTCGGACCCTCGCCGACGGAGGTGCTGCGCGATTCCGGCCGGCCCACCGTGCTGGTGCCCGCCTTCCTCGCCTCCGGCTACCACGTGCACGCCGACGTGCCACGCGAGGTCGCCGACAGTGGGCATCCCGCCGTGGCGGTCACCCGCGCGCTCGGACCCGACCCGGTGCTCGCACGGGTGCTGCTGCACCGGCTCTCCGCGGCCGGCTGGAAACCCGGTGACGCGGTGGTGCTCGCCGCGGCGGGCTCCTCCGACCCCCGCGCCCTCGGCGACGTGCGACGGGCCGCGGACATGTTGTCGGCCCTCGCGCGCGTCGCCGTGCGCGTCGGGTACGTCGCCACGGGTGCCCCGCGCGTGCCGGACGTCGTCGCCGGACTGCGCGCCGCGGGTGCGCGCCGGGTGTTCGTCGCCTCGTACCTGCTCGCCGACGGGCTGTTCCACGCGCGTCTCGCCGATGCGGGCGCCGACGGGGTGGCGGCCCCGCTCGGGGTGCACGACTCGATCGTGCGCCTGGTGGCCGAGCGGTACCGGTCGGCGGCGACGGCGCTGCTCGCCGGAGGCCCGCTGCGCGGGTGACCTTGCCGACACG
>NZ_PCZU01000031.1:0-21859 GCF_002887785.1 Rhodococcus sp. ENV425 | reverse complement strand
GTACATGTGGTGCGCCCACACCGCGATCGAGAGCGCCGCGATGGCCAGGGTCGCGTAGACCAGGCCGGTGTAGCCGAAGATCGGCTTGCGGGAGAAGACCGGGAAGATCTCCGAGACGATGCCGAAGAACGGCAGCGCGATGATGTACACCTCGGGGTGGCCGAAGAACCAGAACAGGTGCTGCCACAGCATGACGCCGCCGTTGGCGGGGTCGAAGATGTGCCCGCCCAGGTGGCGATCGACGAAGAGGCCGAAGAACGCGGCGGTCAGCAGCGGGAACGCCAGGAGGATGAGCACGCTGGTGATGAGGATGTTCCAGGTGAAGATGGGCATCCGGAACATCGTCATGCCGGGGGCGCGCAGGCACACGACGGTGGTGATGAAGTTGACCGCACCGAGGATGGTGCCCAGACCCATCACGCCGAGGCCGAGGACCCAGAAGTCACCACCGACGCCGGGCGAGTGCAGCTCACTGGTGAGCGGGCTGTAGGCAGTCCAGCCGAAGTCGGCCGCACCACCGGGGGTGATGAAGCCGGCGGTCACGATCGTCGCGCCAAACAGGTACAGCCAGTAGCTGAACGAGTTCAGACGCGGGAACGCGACGTCGGGCGCGCCGATCTGCAGCGGCAGGATGTAGTTCGCGAAGGCGAACACGACCGGGGTCGCGTACATCAGCAGCATGATCGTGCCGTGCATGGTGAACAGCTGGTTGTACTGCTCGTTCGACAGGAACTGCAGACCCGGGACCGCGAGCTCGGTGCGGATGAGCAGAGCCATCACGCCACCGATGAGGAAGAACGCGAACGAGGTGACCATGTACATGATCCCGAGCATCTTGGGATCCGTGGTCGTGATCATCTTGTAGAAGAACGAGCCCTTGGGTCCCTGCCGCGGCGGGTACGGCCTCGCTGCAGCTATCTCCGGGACTGGCTGGGGCGCTACGGCAGTCACTAATCCTCCTGATTGCGCGCTCGACTCGCAGTGCGAGACGAACGTTCTCTGGCTTGCGCTGATCGAATCGTAGACGGTGCGACCACCGCACGCTCACCGGGTCCTACTCAGTGTCGTACTCGGCGGTCGAGCATACCGGCGGGGGTCTGTGACCCACGCAACCCGGGGCCGTGGCACACCTCACCGAGCACACGGTTTCGCCCACACACTAAGGTAAGCGTTCCCTAACTGTTTGCGATCCCGAGAGACGAGGTCCACCGTGTATCCCCTCCCCCTGCGCCGCGGCATCGCCGCCCTGGCGGCGTCCCTGACCGCGGCCGTGCTGCTCGCGGGCTGTTCCTCCGGCGAGACGGCCGAGCAGACCCCCGCCACCGCGGGCTTCCCACGCACCGTCGAGCACTTCCGCGGAACGACCACCGTCGAGTCCCAGCCGCTGCGGGTCGTCGCGCTCGACACCAGCTACGCGGACGCGACGCTGCTGCTCGAGTCCGACCTCGTCGGCTACGTCGACTACCGCACCGAGGGACTGCCCGACTACCTCGGTGACAGCCGCCGGCAGTTCGCCGCCGAGGCCACCTCCGTCGGTGCGGTCTCCGACGCGAGCCTGGAGAAGATCGCCGCGCTGCACCCCGACCTGATCCTGTCCGCCGACGTGCGCGACGGCGAGAACTACGACAAGCTCTCCGCCATCGCGCCCACGGTCTTCTCCGAGAGCACCGGGCCGACGTGGAAGGACAACATCCGTCTCGCCGCGCGGGCCCTCGGCAAGGAGGACCTCGCCGAACAGAAGATCGCCGACTACGAGGCCCGGGCGAAGGCCATCGGCGACGAGATCAACGCCACAGCCGGCAACCCCACCGTCTCGGTGGTCCGCTTCGCCGGTGAGCCCACCGCCCGCCTCTACCGCACCACGTCGTTCAGCGGCATCGTCCTCGAGGACGCCGGCCTGGCCCGCCCCGCGAGCCAGGGACCCGACCCGGCCGATCCGAGCAGCATCATGAACGCGATCAGCCCCGAACTCATCGGCGAGGCGGACGCGAATGTGATCTTCGTCAGCATGTACCGCGACGGGGAGGGCAAGTCCGAGGCGGCGGCGCAGCCGTTCCTCTCCAACCCGCTGTGGCAGAACCTGCGCGGCCGGAAGGTGGACGTGGACGACAGCCTGTGGATGACGCCGGTGTCCATCCAGGGCGCGCACGAGATCCTCGACGACCTCGCCGAGGCGTTCGGGGTCGATCCGCACACCAGTTAACCTGGACCGTCCCCTAGACAGGAGTGGTCGTATGCCCGCAGCGTCCCGGTCTCGCGCCGTCACGTGCACCGTCGCCCTCGCCGCCGTCGCGGCACTCGGGTTGGCGGGATGCGCGGAGGCGACGGACGATCCGGCGAGCAGCATCGTGCGCACCACCACCCGCATCGCCGGGGCGGCCGTCGTCGGGATCGAACGCGACACGACCACCGCGTGCGCGCTCCCCAGCCCCCCGGACCCGGGGCAGCCCGCCGGCGGCACCCGGTCGGTGATCCACACCGGCGGCGTCTCCGAGGTGCCCGCCGACCCGCAGCGGATCGTCGTGCTCGACGCCGCCGCGATGGACGCGGTGTGCGCCCTGGGCCTGTGGGAGCGGGTGGTCGGCACGACCACCGACGTCGCCCGGGCCGAGTACCTGGGCACGGGGATCGCGACGCTGCCGTCGGTGGGCACCACATCGGCGCCCGACGTCGCGCTCATCGACGGCGTGGAGCCGGACCTCATCCTCGGCTCGTCCGCCGACCCGGAGCTCTACCGCCGGCTCGGCACCGTCGCGCCGACGGTGCTCGTCGGCTCCGACCCGGTGTTCTGGCGGCAGCAGTTCCTCCGCGCCGGCGAAACACTCGGACGCTCGCAAGCGGCCGGCCGCGTGCTCGACGACTACCGCGCGACCGCGACGGACGTCGGCAAGGCGGTGACCGCGTCGCAGACCCAGGCGTCGATCGTGCGGTTCAACGGCGACGGCGCCGTCGTCGAGGGCACCGCCTCGTTCGCCGGACAGGTCCTCGCCGACGCCGGCGCCGCGCGCCCGCCCGCACAGCGGTTCGGTGTGCAGGACGGGCGCGCGGACGCCCCGCTCGACGAGGCCGACCCGGCCGCCGCGGAGGGCGACCTGATCTACGTCCGCTTCGCCGGCGAGGACGGCGTCGCGCACGGCAGCGAGGTAATGGACTCCGAGGCGTGGCTCGAGCTCGGGGCGGTCACCGACAGCCGGCTGTTCGCGGTGGACGACCTGGTGTGGTCCACGCCCGGCCCGGTGGCCGCGAAGGCCGTCCTGACGGATGTGCGCAACACCCTCAACGGCTATTCCAACTGAGTCGACCTCGTCGAAAGGCGCCCGGGGACATGCCTATTCCGGAGTTCGTCGCGCAACTGCGCGCACAGGTCGGTCCCGCGCCGCTGTGGCTGCCCGGCGTCAGCGCCGTCGTCGTCGACCCCGACGGACGGGTGCTGCTGACCCGTCGCGCGGACAACGGCCTGTGGGCCGTGGTCTCGGGCATCCTGGAACCCGGCGAGGAACCCGCCGTCGCGGCCGTGCGCGAGGTGCGGGAGGAGACCGGCGTCGACGCCGAGATCGTCCGGCTCACGAGCGTGGACGTGACCGCTCCGATCACCTATCCCAACGGGGACGTCGCGCGGTACCTGGACGTGTGCTTCCTGATGCGCCCGACGGGTGGCGTGGCCCACGTCGCCGACGACGAGAACCTCGAGGTGGCCTGGTTCGCGCCGGATTCGTTGCCGCAGAACATGACCGCCACGTCGGTGCTGCGCCTGGAGAAGGCGCTGCGGGACGTGCCGGAGGCGTGGTTCCGCCGCCCCTGACGGTGCGCCTGACGCCCACCTGACGGCCGAATGTCACACGTGCTCGATCAGATCGAACGCGTGTGACATTCGGCCACAACAGGTGGACCGTGGGGTCAGAAGTCCCAGTCCTCGTCCTCGGTGACGACGGCCTTGCCGATCACGTACGAGCTGCCCGAGCCGGAGAAGAAGTCGTGGTTCTCGTCGGCATTCGGGGACAGCGCGGACAGGATCGCCGGGTTCACGTCGGTCTCGTCCTTGGGGAACAGCGCCTCGTAGCCGAGGTTCATCAGGGCCTTGTTGGCGTTGTACCGCAGGAACTTCTTGACGTCCTCGGTGAGCCCGGCCTCGTCGTAGAGGTCCGCGGTGTACTGGGTTTCGTTGTCGTACAGCTCGAACAGCAGATCGAAGACCCAGTCCTTGAGCTCGTCGCGCTCGGCCTGGGTGATCTGCTCGAGGCCGCGCTGGTACTTGTAGCCGATGTAGTAGCCGTGCACGGCCTCGTCGCGGATGATCAGCCGGATCATGTCCGCGGTGTTGGTCAACTTCGCCCGCGACGACCAGTACATCGGCAGGTAGAAGCCCGAGTAGAACAGGAACGACTCGAGCAGCGTCGAGGCAGCCTTGCGCTTGAGCGGGCTGTCGCCCTGGTAGTAGTCGAGGACGATCTGCGCCTTGCGCTGCAGGTTGTCGTTCTCCTCCGACCAGCGGAACGCGTCGTCGATCTGGCGGGTGGAGCACAGCGTCGAGAAGATGCTCGAGTACGACTTGGCGTGCACCGACTCCATGAACGCGATGTTGGTGAGCACCGCCTCCTCGTGCGGGGTCACCGCGTCCGGGATCAGCGACACCGCGCCGACGGTGCCCTGGATCGTGTCGAGCAGGGTCAGACCGGTGAACACGCGCATGGTCAGTTCCTGCTCGTACTCGGTGAGCGTGCCCCACGACGGGATGTCGTTGGACACCGGGACCTTCTCCGGCAACCAGAAGTTGCCGGTGAGGCGGTCCCACACCTCCGAGTCCTTCTCGTCCGGAACGCGGTTCCAGTTGATCGCCGAGACGCGGTCGATCAGTTTGACGTGGGCGCCGTCGGCCGGCGAGTGCGCGCGGGGTGCGGAGGTCATCTGTCTTTCCCTACCTGAGTTTTGATGTGTACCGGCAAGATTCGTCACAGCATGCAGGAGACGCAGCCCTCGACCTCGGTGCCCTCGAGCGCCATCTGCCGCAGCCGGATGTAGTACAGCGTCTTGATTCCCTTGCGCCAGGCGTAGATCTGCGCCTTGTTCACGTCGCGGGTGGTGACGGTGTCCTTGAAGAACAACGTCAGCGACAGGCCCTGGTCGACGTGCTGGGTGGCCGCCGCGTACGTGTCGATGATCTTCTCGTACCCGATCTCGTACGCGTCCTGGAAGTACTCCAGGTTGTCGTTGGTCAGGTAGGGAGCGGGGTAGTAGACGCGGCCGATCTTGCCCTCCTTGCGGATCTCGATCTTCGACGCCACCGGGTGGATGGAACTGGTGGAGTTGTTGATGTACGAGATCGACCCGGTCGGCGGCACGGCCTGCAGGTTCTGGTTGTAGATGCCGTGCTCCTGGACCGACGCCTTCAGCGCACGCCAGTCGTCCTGCGTGGGAATCGCCACGTCGGCGTCGGCGAAGAGCTGCCGCACGCGGGCGGTGGCCGGCTCCCACACCTGGTCGGTGTACTTGTCGAAGAACTCGCCCGAGGCATACTTCGACTCGGGGAAGCCCTTGAAGTACGTGCCCCGCTCGATGGCGAGCCGGTTCGACGCGCGCAGCGCGTGGAACAGCACGGTGTAGAAGTAGATGTTCGTGAAGTCGACGCCCTCTTCGGAGCCGTAGAAGATGCGCTCACGGGCGAGGTAGCCGTGCAGGTTCATCTGCCCGAGGCCGATCGCGTGGGAGTCGTTGTTGCCCTGCTCGATCGACGGCACCGAGTAGATGTGGGTCTGGTCCGACACGGCGGTCAGCGCCCGGATCGCCACCTCGATGGTGTGCGCGAAGTCCGGCGAGTCCATCGCCTTGGCGATGTTCAGCGAGCCGAGATTGCACGAGATGTCCTTGCCCACATGGCTGTAGGACAGGTCCTCGTTGAACGTCGACGGCGTGGAGACCTGCAGGATCTCCGAGCACAGGTTCGAGTGGGTGATCTTGCCCTGAATGGGATTGGCCCGGTTGACGGTGTCCTCGAACATGATGTACGGGTAGCCGGACTCGAACTGCAGTTCCGCAACCGTCTGGAAGAACTCGCGCGCCTTGATCTTCGACTTGCGGATGCGCTTGTCGTCGACCATCTCGTAGTACTTCTCGGTGACGTCGATGTCGGCGAACGGCACACCGTAGATGCGCTCGACGTCGTACGGCGAGAACAGGTACATGTCCTCGTTGCGCTTCGCCAGCTCGAACGTGATGTCGGGGATGACGATGCCCAGCGAGAGGGTCTTGATGCGGATCTTCTCGTCCGCGTTCTCGCGCTTGGTGTCGAGGAAGCGGTAGATGTCGGGGTGGTGGGCGTGCAGATACACCGCGCCGGCGCCCTGGCGGGCCCCGAGCTGGTTGGCGTAGGAGAAGGAGTCCTCGAGCAGCTTCATGATCGGGATGACGCCGGAGGACTGGTTCTCGATCTGCTTGATCGGCGCCCCGTGCTCTCGGATGTTGCTCAGCAGCAACGCAACCCCGCCTCCGCGCTTGGACAGCTGCAGTGCCGAGTTGATCGAGCGGCCGATGGACTCCATGTTGTCCTCGATGCGCAGCAGGAAGCAGGAGACGGGCTCGCCGCGCTGCTTCTTGCCGGAGTTGAGGAACGTCGGGGTCGCGGGCTGGAACCGGCCGGAGATGATCTCGTCGACGAGGTGGGTCGCGAGCTGCTCGTCGCCGGCGGCCAGGGTCAGCGCGACCATGCAGACGCGGTCCTCGAACCGCTCCAGGTAGCGCTTGCCGTCGAACGTCTTGAGCGTGTACGAGGTGTAGTACTTGAACGCACCCAGGAACGTCGGGAAGCGGAACTTCTTCGAGTAGGCGTGCTCGAAGAGCTGCTTGACGAACGGGCGGGAGTACTGCTCGAGCACCTCGGGCTCGTAGTAGTTCTCCTCCACGAGGTAGTCGAGCTTCTCCTCGAGGTTGTGGAAGAACACCGTGTTCTGGTTGACGTGCTGCAGGAAGTACTGGCGCGCGGCGGCGACGTCCTTGTCGAACTGGATCTCGCCGTTGGGCCCGTAGAGGTTCAACATCGCGTTGAGCGCGTGGTAGTCGAGTCCCTTGAGGGATTCGTCGATCTTGGCGCTCGCTGCCGGCGCGGCATCGGTGACGGTCACGGTGCTTGCTCCCACTGTGAGTAGACGGGTTCGCCGCGCACCCGTATCCCCGACGGTGACGCAGCGTTGATGGAGTGGACGAGTGTGGGTGAGGTCGCGGTTACGCCGACTGCAACGCCTGCGCCCAGAACTGTGCCAGGCCCTCGCGGACGCGCTCGACGTCCTCGGCGGTACCCATCAGTTCGAACCGGTAGAGGTACGGGACCTTGCACTTCTGGGAGACCACATCCCCGGCGTAACAATAGGATTCGCCGAAGTTGGTGTTGCCGGCGGCGATGACCCCGCGAATCAGCGCACGGTTGCGCGGATTGTTGAGGAACCGGATGACCTGCTTGGGCACGAAGTTCGTGTCCCGGCCGGTCGCGGTGGTGCCGCCGCCGTAGGTCGGCAGGATCAGCACGTACGGCTCGTGCACCTCGAAGGTGCCGTCACGGTCGTGCAGCGGAATCCGGGTGGCCGGCAACCCCAGTCGCCGGACGAATCGGTGCGTGTTCTCCGATGTGCTCGAGAAATACACCAACGAGGTCATGGATGTCTCACATCACTTCGCTCGGGTCCGGCGACCGGCCGCAGGGGCGGTGGGTCGGCGCGCGACGGGTCAGGCGGCGACGGCGAGGGCCTTGATCCGGTCCGGGCGGAAGCCGGACCAGTGCTCGTCACCGGCGACCACCACGGGGGCCTGCAGGTAACCGAGGGCCATCACGAAGTCCCGCGCTTCCGGGTTCTCCGAGATGTCGACGACGGCGTACTCGATACCGGCCTTGTCGAGGGCACGGTAGGTGGCATTGCACTGAACGCAGGCAGGCTTGGTGTAGACGGTGATGTTCATGGTTTCCCCTTTTCGACAACCTGACGACTGACTGCACAGCAGTGCCTCGAGGCCCGTCGTACCAGCACGATCCCGCTTCCCCGAGGGACCGGAAACGATCAAGCCTTCCAGCGCTCTAGACACTACACCTAGTGGCCGACAGATTCATAGAACGCGAGATGTTGTGAGTTACAGCCGTGATATTCCCAGGTCGTTACTCACCGCGCGGGGCTGTCGGGCAGGTACGGGAGCACGTCCTCGAGGTGCACCGGAAGCCGGCGCACCCGCGCCCCGGTGGCGTGCCGGAGGGCATTGACGACCGCCGCGGCGCTGCCGACGATGCCGATCTCCCCGACCCCGCGCGACCCCATCGGTGTGGCGTGCAGGTCGTCCTCGTCGAGCCAGGTCGCGTCCACGTCGCCGACGTCGGCATTGGTGGGGATGTGGTACTCCGCAAGGTCGTGGTTGACCACGTGGCCGGTGCGGGGATCGCGGATGCTCTCCTCGTGCAGGGCCATGGAGATGCCGAAGCACATCCCGCCGATCAGCTGCGAACGGGCGGTGCGGGGGTTGACCACCCGGCCCACGGAGAACACGCCGAGCATCCTCGGCACCCGGATCTCGCCCGTGTCGACATCCACCCGCACCTCGGCGAAATGCGCGCCGAACGACTGGATGCGGTAGTGCTCGAGCGCGGGATTCTCCTCGGCCGTCGCCGATGCCTCGGCACCCGGCTCCGGTCGATCCCCGTGCCGCTTGCGGAACGCGTGGGCCGCGGCGACGATCGCCGTGCCCCACGACGAGGTACCGGAGGATCCGCCGGCGACGGTGGCGTTCGGCAGGGCCGAGTCACCGATCTCGAGATGGATGTCCTCGGGCCGGCAGCCGAGCGCGTCGGCCGCGACGAGGGTGAGCGTGGTCCATGCTCCGGTCCCGATGTCCGCGGCGCCGGTGCGGACGGTGAAGCGCCCGTCGCCCTCGTGCCGGACCGCGACCTCGGTGCCGGGGTTGACCAGGTGCGGGTAGCTCGCCGCGGCCACTCCGGTCCCCACGAGCCACCGGCCGTCGCGGCGGGTGCCAGGCGTGCGGTCGGCGGCGTCCCAGCCGAAACTGCGGCTCCCCTCCCGCAGGCACTCCACCAGCCGGCGCGAGGACCAGGGCCGGCCGGACTCGGGATCGGCGGGCGGGTCGTTGCGGACCCGCAGTTCGATCGGGTCCATGCCGCACGCCACCGCCAGCTCGTCCATCGCGACCTCGCCGGCGAACATCCCGGGGGCCTCCCCCGGCGCACGCATCCAGTAGGGCGCGGGCACGTCGAGCGCGACGATGCGGTGCGAGGTGCGCCGATACGGCGAGGCGTACATCCCCCGCGACGGCACCGCCGTCTGCTCCGCGTACTCGCGCACGTGCGAGGACTGCGAGAAGGCCTCGTGCACCATGGCTTCGAGACGCCCTTCCCGGCTCGCGACGAGGCGGACGTGCGAGACGGTGGGCGGCCGGTAGCCGACGTACCCGAACATGTCCTGCCGGGACACGGCGAACTTGACCGCCCGGCCGGGCAGCAGGCGCGCCGCCATCGCCGCCACGACGTCGTGCGCGTGCGGCGCCCCCTTGGACCCGAAACCACCCCCGACGTAGGGACTGATCACCCGCATCTGCTGGGGGCGCAGACCGAGCACGGGAGCCAGCGTGGAGACGACGCCGTGGGCGCTCTGCGTGGAGTCGTACAACGTCAACGACTCGCCGGACCACTCGGCCACGACCGTGTGCGGTTCGAGGGGGTTGTTGTGCTCCTCCGGGGTGGAATACCAGCCGTCGACCACGACGCCCTCGCGCTCCGCGGCCTCGGCCGCTGCGGCATCGCCCTGTTCCGTGTCGGTCGGATATCCGCCGTTGGCCTGTTCCGGGGCATAGCTGCGCGGGTGGTCGTGCCGGAACGCGACGTCGTGCGGCGCGGACCCGTACTCCACCCGGACCAGTTCGCTTGCGTGTCGCGCGATCTCGGGCGTCTCGGCGACCACGGCGGCGACGATCTGCCCCCGGAAGGCGACGTCCGGGCTCTGCAGGACCGCGTACTCGGCCTCCGAGGTGTCCGCCAGGCGGGGGGCACTCCACGGGGTGAGAACGACGAGCACGCCGGGCAGGGCCTCCGCCTCCGCGGTCTCGATGCGGGTCACCGTTCCCCGCGCCACGGTTGCCGTGACCGGGACGAGGTAGGCCGGGTCGTCGACCGGATGCTCGTACGCGTAGGGCGCGGTTCCGGCCACCTTCCGCGGGCCGTCCACCCGCGGCGTCGACGTGCCGATCGGGCGCTGGGCCGAGTGAGTCATGCGACTGCCTCCGAGGTGAGTTCACGCAGTACCGAGACGAGGGTGCGGCGCAGCAGCGGCACCTTGAACTCGTTGCCGTCGAGGGGCCGGGCATCGGCGAGTTCCGCGTCGGCGGCCGCAGCGAAGACGCGGTCACCGGGGGCGCTCCCCAGCAGGACGTGCTCGGCGCGATGGGCGCGCCACGGCCGGTGCGCGACGCCGCCGAGGGCGATGCGGCATCCGGTGACGACGCCGTCGGCGACCGTCAGGTCCGCCGCCACCGAGACGAGCGCGAACGCGTACGACGCCCGGTCGCGCACCTTGCGGTACGTCGAGACGGCGCCTTCGGGCGCCGGGATCTCGACGTCCAGGATCAGCTCGTCGCGCTCGAGCACCGTGTCGTACTCGGGGCTTTCGCCGGGAAGCCGGTAGAGCTGCTCGACGGGGATGCACCGCTCCCCCTGCGATCCGAGCACCGTCACCTGGGCGTCGAGCGCGAGCAGCGCCACCGCCATATCCGACGGGTGGGTGGCGACGCACTGTTCGGAGGCGCCGAGGATGGCGTGGTAGCGGGTGTAGCCACCGATCGCGGTGCAGCCGCTGCCCGGGGTGCGCTTGTTGCACGGGGTCGACGGGTCCCGGAAGTACACGCAGCGGGTCCGCTGGAGCAGATTGCCGGCGGTGGTGGCCATGTTGCGCAGCTGCGGGGAGGCGCCGGCCAGCAGGGCCCGGGCCAGGACCGGGTACCGGCGGCGGACGATCGGGTGGGCGGCCAGGTCGCTGTTGCGCACGTTGGCGCCGACGCGCAGCCCGCCTTCGGCGGTCTCCTCCACGATGTCGAGCGACAGGCGGGAGACGTCGACGAGGACGTCGGGCGCGGTGACGCCGAGCTTGAGGTGGTCCACCAGGTTCGTGCCGCCGGCGAGGAAGGCGGCACCCGGGTGGCCGGCGACCGCGGCGACCGCGGCGGCGGGATCGGCAGGCGTCTCGTAGCGGAACGTCTTCACGAGCAGTGCCCCTCCCCGCGCGCGACGTGGCGGAGCGCTTCGACGATGTTGGGGTAGGCCGCGCAGCGGCACAGGTTTCCGCTCATGCGTTCGCGGATCTCGTCGTCGGTCAGTTCCGGGTCCTGTGTGAGGTCCGCGGTGACGTGGCTCGGGGAACCCTTGGCGGCCTCGTCGAACATCCCGACGGCGGAGCAGATCTGGCCCGGTGTGCAGTAGCCGCACTGGAAGGCGTCGCATTCGACGAACGCCTGGGGCAGGTGCGAGGGACCGTCGTCCGCGATGCCGGCGGCGGTGACGACGTCGGCGCCGTCGTGGGCGACCGCGAGCGACAGGCAGCTCACGATGCGCCGGGAGTCGAGCAGGACCGTGCACGCGCCGCACTGGCCGTGGTCGCAGCCCTTCTTCGGGGAGTAGATCCCGAGCCGGTCGCGCAGGGCATCGAGGAGCGTGGTGCGCACGTCGACGGTGCAGCGGCGCTCACGGCCGTCGACGCGCAGGGTGATCGTGTGCTCGTGTTCGCCGGGACTGTCGCTCTCGTGCGCCATGGGCTCCTCCGTCGCGGTGGGGACTGGCGAGGTATTCCCCGCAGCATGCCCCGGCAATCACGGCTGCGGGCGCGAATGGGGTACGGACGGTGACGGCCCCGGACCTGGCGTGGTCCGGGGCCGTTCGGTGTGCGGCCGGCTCAGGCGTCGACGAGTTCCCGGCGGGCGTCGGCGAGCTGGGCGAGCAGCGCGGAGATCTGCTCGGCGACCTCGGCGTTCTCCTTGGGGTGGGCGTCGCCGAACTTGTCGATGGTGCCGCCGATGGACAGCTGCAGGCCCGTCCGGCTGCCGGCGATGCCGAGCGCCTTGACGGTCTCCTCGAGCGCCCACTTCGCGCCGTTGCCGCTGGGCGAGGCGCTGATGACGGCGACGGGCTTGCCGGCCAGGGCGCCGGCGCCGTACGGGCGGGAGAGCCAGTCGATGGCGTTCTTGAGCACGGCGGGGATGGTGCCGTTGTACTCGGGGGTGACGAGCAGGAGGGCGTCGGCCTCGCTCGCCGCGACGCGCAGCGCCCCGGCGGCGACGGGCGCGCCGGTCTCGCCGTCGAGGTCCTCGTTGTAGAAGGGCACCTCGCCGAGGCCTTCGTACACGGAGACCTCGACGCCCTGCGGCGCGACGGCGGCCGCGGTCTCGGCGAGGCGGCGGTTGACGGAGGCGGAGCGCAGGCTGCCGACGAGAGCGAGAACGCGGGTCTGGGACATGGGGGTGTTTCCTTCGGTTCGGGTGTCCGGGTCTGACTCCACTCTAAACGGACCGCGGTCCACTTCCATTCCCGGGCGGTACTGTGACGTGGTGAACATTCCGCTGCTGCCGCTGGTCGGGGACGAGGGCGTCGAACGGTGCGACGCGGCCCGCAACCGGCGCCGGCTCCTCGAGGCGGCCTCGCTCCTCGTCGCCGAACGCGGCGTCGACGCGGTCACGATGGACGCCGTCGCCGCGCGCGCCGGGGTCGGCAAGGGCACCGTCTTCCGCCGCTTCGGCTCCCGTGCGGGACTCATGCGCGCCCTGCTCGACCATTCCGAACAGGCCCTGCAGCAGCAGTTCCTCACCGGTCCCCCGCCGCTCGGACCCGGCGCCGATCCCGTCGACCGGCTCGTCGCGTTCGGTCGTGCCCGCATCCGTCTCGTGGAGGTGCAGGGCGAGGTGCTCCGCGCCGCGGAGAGTTCCGCCGAGGCACGGTTCAATGCCCCGGCACGGGCCGTCAGCCTGACCCACATCGAGGTCCTGCTTCGCGCTGCGGGTGTCGACGGCGACCTCCCGCTGCTGGCCCAGGCCCTGTTCGCCCCGCTCGAGGCCACCCTGGTCCTGCATCAGTGGCGCGATCTGGGGTTCTCGCTCGACCGGCTCGCCGACGGGTGGGCGGACCTGGCCCGCCGCGTCGTCACGGCGCCGCCCGCCGCCGGGCGGGCGGTACCGTGACCGGCATGCGGCGGACTCTCGGGCTCTCGATTCTCCTCGCGCTGGCCGCGACGACGGCCGCCTGCGCGGGCGACGGCGCCGCCGCCCCGCCCCAGGACCCGGCCGTGCTCGTGGGGCGGGCGTTCGTCTCCACCGCCGTGTCGGGCCCGCAGATTCCCGGCGGCGGCCCACTGGTCGTGGAGTTCCCCGATGCGGGCCGGATCGCCGCCACCGCCGGCTGCAACCGTTCGTTCGGGTCGGTGGAACTCGGTGACGGCGTGCTGCGCGCCGATCGGCTCGGCAGCACTCTCATGTCGTGCCCGCCGCCGCTCGACCGCGCCGACACCTGGCTGTCCGATCTGCTGGCGTCGGAACCGCGCTGGCGTCTCGACGGCGACGTACTCACCCTCGACGGCGGGGACGTGTCCGTCTCACTGCTCGACCGCACGGTCGCCGACCCCGACCGTCCCGTCGTGGACACGCACTGGGTGCTCACCGAACTCGTCACGGCCGACGCGGTGTCGATCTCCCGCGCCCTCGAGGACGCCGCGCCCACCCTGACCGTCGCCGGCGACGGCACGGTCTCGGGCAGCACCGGCTGCAACCGGTTCACCGGTACCGCGACCGTCGGAGACACCGTGGTCACGTTCGGGCCGCTGGCCACCACCCGCGCGGCGTGCCCCGACCCGGAGCTCGCGCGGATCGAGTCGGCCGTCCTGGGAGTGCTGTCCGGCGAGGTGCGGTACACGGTCGAGGGTGCGGCGATGCGGCTGACCGCCGCCGACGGTGTCACCGGCCTCGGATACACCGCCCGCTGACGAGCCGGCTTCGGCTCAGTACCGCTCGACCAGCCACTGCGCGAGTGCGCGGGCACTGGCATCGACCTTGGCCGGCCAGTCCAGGGCGGTCTCGTCGGCGTGGTCGCTCACGTGCTTGACGAGCCGGCACTGCGCGCCCATGCGGGATGCGGCGAGCGCGACCGCGAAGCCCTCCATGTCGACGAGGTCGGCGCGGGCGGCGAGCGCGTCACGCACCTGCGCGTCCGAGACGAAGGAATCGCCCGTGGCGAGCACCGTCCCGTCCCCGTCGTCGAGTTCGAGCACGTCCTCGACCGGGTAGCCGAGGCTGCGCAGCACCTCGCTGCTGATGTCGTGATTGATCACCGCCGAGGGGACGTAGAGGCCGCCGTGGTGCAGGTGTAGCGCCCCGGCGGTCCCGATGTTGACCACCACCGGCGGGGTCCCGCGCCGGTGCCGCGCCAGCGCCTCGGTCACCGCGACGGCCGCGTGCACCTTGCCGATGCCGGTGATCACCGTCTCGTAGTGCGCCGGCACGTGCGCTGCCTCGGACTTCGTGGCGGCGACGACGAGGATCTCGGTCAACTTTTCTCTCCCAGCGCGAGGGTCGCGAGCGCCGCCCGGTGCAGCGCCCGCCCGTACCCCGCACCGTAGCCCGCCGCGTGCACCGCCAGCGGATGCAGCTGGTGCATCGGCACGCGCTCGCGCCATCCGGCCCGCAGCGGGCACGTGGCGTCGTAGGCCGCGACGATCTCGTCGAGCCGGGGGCAGCCGAACAGTGCCAGCATCGCCAGGTCCGTCTCGCGATGACCGCCGTGCGCCGCCGGGTCGATCAGCACCACCCCCGCGGCGGTCCACAGCACGTTGCCGTTCCACAGGTCGCCGTGCAGGCGGGCGGGGGGTGCACCGTCGTCGAACTCCCCGGCGGCGACGCGCGCGCAGGCCCGCTCGACGTCGGGCAGCTGCGCGGCGGTGACGCTGCCGGCGTCCACCGCGATCCGCAGGAACGGCTCGACCCGTTCCACCACGTAGAACTCGCCCCAGCTCGCGTGGACCGTGCTACTCATCGGCCGCTTGCCGATGAACAGCTGGCCGTCGAATCCGTCCGGTGCGCAACCGAATCCGGCGGCGCCCGCGGCGTGCATACGCGCCAGGCGAGCGCCGAACTCCCGAGCCGCCGCGGCGGTGGGGGCCGCCTCGGTCAACCGCTCGAGGTCGATGTGGTCCACCCCGACGTCGCGGACACCGGCAACGGGCATGCCGGCGTCCGCGAGCCAGGCCAGCCCGGCGGCCTCGGCGCGGAAGAAGTCGGGGTGAGCCCCGGCCCGGTGCTTGCGGAAGACGTCGCTGCTCATCGCCACGAGTGTGCCCGCGGCGCGCCGCGCATGTCACCCGAGCAGACCGTCGGGCGTCCCGCTAGGGTTCGGAATATGGCGAACCTTCGCGAGCAGATCATCGAGGAACTCGGCGTCCGGCCGACGATCGACCCCCGGGCGGAGGTCCGGTCCCGCGTGCAGTTCCTGAAGGACTACGTCGTGTCGACCCCCGCCAAGGGGTTCGTTCTCGGCATCAGCGGCGGTCAGGACAGCACCCTCGCCGGCCGGCTCGCCCAGCTCGCGGCGGAGGAACTGCGGGCCGAGGGCCGCGAGGCCGAGTTCGTCGCGGTGCGGCTGCCCTACGGCGAGCAGGCCGACGAGCACGACGCGCAGGTCGCGCTGGAGTTCATCGGTCCCGACCGCTCGTTGCGGATCAACGTCAAGCCCGGTGCCGACGCCTCGGCCGCCGAGGTCGGGCAGGCCATGCACGAGATCTACGGCAACGGATCGCAGCTGAGCGACTTCGTGCGGGGCAACATCAAGGCCCGCGAGCGGATGATCCTGCAGTACGCGATCGCCGGCGAGCTCGGCTACCTGGTGGTCGGGACGGACCACGCCGCCGAGGCGGTGACCGGGTTCTTCACCAAGCACGGCGACGGCGGGGTGGACCTGACCCCGCTCGCCGGCCTGACGAAGCGGCAGGGCGCAGCGCTGCTGCGCGAACTCGGGGCTCCCGACAGCACCTGGCAGAAGGTGCCGACCGCGGATCTCGAGGAGGACCGGCCGGCCCTTCCGGACGAGGTGGCCCTGGGTATGACCTACGCGGAGATCGACGACTACCTCGAGGGCAAGGACGTCACCCCGGAGCTGGCCGAGAAGCTCGAGCGGACGTTCCTGAACACCCGGCACAAGCGGACGGTGCCGGTGTCGCCGTTCGACACCTGGTGGCGCTGACAGCCACCCCGCCCGGCGGCCGGGCCGATCCGCTCAGCCCGGCGGCCGGGCCTGATCCCGTCAGCCGCCGGCGAACGGCGGGAGGACGTCGACCGTAGGTCCGGCGGCGCGTCCGAGGTCGCGGGTGAGTTCGGAGTCGATGAGGAACGCGGCCACCGACAACACCCGCGCCATCTCGGCGCCGTGACGGTCGATCAGGGCGGTCTTGAGGGTGCCCAGATCCACCGACGGCGCCAGCGCCACCGTCTCCTTCTCCACTCCGGCCGCGTCCGCCGCCGCCGCGAAATACCGCACCTCGATGCCCGTCACGGTCTCACCCACCGATAGCTCCCATGCTGCGCTGCGGCGGGGTGAAGTCCGCCGCGTCGATGCCGTGTCCGGCCCACTTGTTCCACATTGCACCACGCCACAGCGCGGCGAGCTCGTCGTCGTTCGCGCCGCCGCGCAGCGCCGCCCGCAGGTCGGTCTCCCGGTCGCTGAACAGGCACGAGCGCACGGTGCCCTCCGACGTCAGGCGGGTGCGGTCGCAGTCCGAGCAGAACGACCGGGTCACCGACGCGATGATGCCGACCGTCGCGGGCCCGCCGTCGACCGCCCAGCGTTCGGCCGGCGCCGACGGGTCCTCGCGGCCGACCTCGGTGAGGGCGAAGCGGGCGGAGAGCACGTCGAGCAGCCGCTGCGCGGGCACCATGTTCGCCCGGGCCCACTCGTGGTCGGCGTCGAGCGGCATCTGCTCGATGAACCGCAGCTGCACGCCCTCGTCGAGGCACCAGGCCAGCAGGTCCGCGGCCCCGTCGAGGGTCTGCGGCATGAGCACCGCGTTGACCTTCACCGGCGCGAACCCGGCCGCCTTGGCCGCGCGGATCCCGTCGAGCACCGAATCCAGCCGATCGCGCCGGGTCAGCCGGGCGAACCGCGCGCGGTCGACCGAGTCCAGGGAGATGTTGACCCGGGTCAGGCCCGCCTCCGCCAGCGCCCGGGCACGATGGGCGAGTCCCACCGCGTTGGTCGTCACCGCCAGCGGGATGCCGGGGACGGCGCGCGCACACCCGGCGACGATCTGCTCGAGGTCCCGCCGCATGAGCGGCTCCCCGCCGGTGAAGCGCACCTCCCGGACCCCGAGCCGGTGCACCGCGACGGCCACGAGCCGCACGATCTCGTCGGCGCTGAGCAGCCGCTCGCGCGGGATCGCCGGCAGCCCCTCCTCGGGCATGCAGTACGTGCAGCGCAGCGAGCACTTCTCGGTGATCGACACCCGCAGGTCGCGCGCGACACGCCCGAACCGGTCCAGCAGTTCGGGAGTGTCGGGCCGGTCGGAGACGTCGTCGACAGCGGCAGGGCGCACCGCCGGGATCCCCACGTGCACCGCGGTCATCGGGCCTCCGTCCTCATGACCCTCAGTATGCCGTCGCGGGCCCCGTCGTGCGGGAGGAGCAGAAACCACGACCCGGACGAGGACGCACGGCGCCGCGAGCGATGTGCCTAGGATTGGCCCATGGCGGGCGGCAGGCGGTCGGTGGAGGAGCATGCGCGACACGTGGCGACGTTGCTCTCCCCGTTGCTGATCCGCGGTACCGAACCGGTGCCGCTGCTCGAAGCGCTCGGCCGGGTGCTGGCCGAGGACGTCGTCGCTCCGATCGACCTCCCCACCTTCCGCAATTCGCAGATGGACGGCTACGCGGTCGACACGGCCTCGCTCACCGCGGCGCCCGCGGCCCTGCCCGTGCGTGCCGTCCTCGCGGCCGGCGACGGGGTCGTCGCGCACGTGCCCGGGACCGCCACCAAGATCATGACCGGCGCGCCACTGCCCACCGGTGCCGACGCCGTCGTTCCCGTCGAGGACACCGTGCCGGTCGAGGACACCGTGCCGGTCGAGGACACCGCGGCCGAGGGGCGGGGACTCCGGGTCACGGTGTGCAGGCTGCCCGAACCGGGGGCATACGTGCGCGAGCGCGGCAGCGACATCCACCGCGGTCGCACGCTGCTGCCCGCGGGCACCGTCGTCGCGGCCCGGCACGTCGCGGCGCTCGCCGCCGTCGGCCTGACCCACGTGTCCGTCCGGACTCGGCCGCGCGTGGCGGTGATCTCGACCGGCAGCGAACTGGTGCCCGGAGGAAGCGTTCTCGCCCCGGGCAAGATCCACGACTCGAACGGGCCGGCCCTGGCCGCCAGCGCGGCCGCCAACGGGGCGCTGGTGGTCTCGGTGGATCGCAGCGGCGACGATGCGGAGGTGTTCGCGGCGAAACTCGCTCGCGCCGCCGCCGTCGCCGAGGTGGTGTTCACCTCGGGCGGGGTGTCGAAGGGCGACTTCGAGGTCGTCAAGGACGTGCTCGGCCCGCGAGGGGCCGAATTCGTGTCGGTGGCGATGCAGCCGGGCGGTCCGCAGGGCACGGCACTGGTGGATTCCGTGCCGGTGCTGACCTTCCCCGGCAATCCGGTCAGCGCGCTGGTCTCGTTCGAGGTGTTCGCCCGGCCGGTACTGCGGGCCGCCGCGGGGCTGCCCGCCGTCGAGCCCGAGACCCGGCCTCTGTCAACAGGTCTCAGCTCCGTGCCGGGCAAGCGCCAGTTCCTGCGCGCTCGCCGCGACGGCGGCGCCGTGGTGGCGATTCCCGGCGCCGGGTCCCACCTGATCGCCGCGATGGCCACCGCGGACGTACTGCTCGACATCCCCGCCGACACCTCGGACCTCGAACCCGGAGAACTCGTGAAGGTACTACCGCTATGACCGAACCGCACGACCTCACCCCGCCCGACGGCGGGGCCCTGAGTCACCTCGACGACCGGGGCCGCGCCCGCATGGTCGACGTGTCCGGCAAGGCCGACACCGCCCGCGTCGCGGTCGCCGCCGGCGAACTCGTCACCACCGCGGAGGTGGTGTCGCTGGTGCGGGCCGACGACATGCCCAAGGCGGACGTGCTCGCCACCGCGCGGATCGCCGGGATCGCGGCGGCCAAGCGCACGTGGGAGCTGATTCCGCTGTGCCACCAGTTGGCGCTGTCGTCGGTGAAGGTCACCTTCGGGTTCACCGACACCGCGATCACGATCGAGGCGACGGCAAAGACGAAGGGCCCCACAGGCGTCGAGATGGAGGCCCTCACCGCCGTCGCGGTGGCCGGGCTGACGTTGCACGACATGGTCAAGGCCGTCGACCCCGCCGCGGTGCTGAACGGAGTGCGGTTGGTCTCGAAGGAGGGCGGCAAGCGCGGGCACTGGCAGCGCGACGAGGCGGAGAGCGCCGCACCGGCGGAGGACGAGACCGTCACGCCGGACGAGGACGACATCCTGGAGCAGGCCGGCGTGCCGGCGACGGTGCTCGTCGCGTCCACGGGTGTGGCTGCCGGTACGCGGGAGGACAGGACGGGCCCGCTGATCGCGGACTTTCTCGAGGCGCGCGGCTTCACGGTGCGGGGTCCTCTGGTGTATGCCGACGCGGACATCGCGTGGGGCCTCGAGGACGCGCTCGCCGGCGACCCGGCCCTGGTGATCTCCACCGGCGGGACCGGCGCCTCCCCCACGGACGCGACCCCGGAGGCGACGCTGGCGCTGCTGGACCGCGAGCTGCCGGGGGTCGCCGAGGCCATCCGCCTGCGCGGCCTGCAGGCCACCCCGCACGCCTCGCTGTCACGCGGCGTGGCCGGGCTGGTGGGCCGCACGGTGGTGGTCAATCTGCCCGGCTCACCGGGTGGCGTGAAGGACGGGCTGGCGGTGCTCGAGCCGATTCTCGGCCACCTGCTGGCCCAGGTCGCCGGAGGAGGCGCGCATGAATGAGCTGCTGGCACGGATCTCGGCCGAGCCGCTCGACCCGGCGTCGATGGACGCCGCGGTCGCCGGCCCCCAGCACGGGGCGGTGGTGCTGTTCAGCGGGGTGGTGCGCAACCACGACGGCGGGCGCGCGGTGAGCGCGCTCGAGTACCGGGCGCACCCCGAGGCGGAGCGATTCCTGCGTCGCTGTTGCGAACAGGTGGCGGCGGAGTCGGGACTGCCGGTCGCCGCGGTCCACAGAGTGGGCGATCTCACCATCGGCGATCTCGCGCTGGTGGCGGCGGTGGCGGCACCGCACCGGGCCGAAGCCTTCGCTGTGTGCGCCGAACTGGTCGAACGCATCAAACGCGAGGTCCCCATCTGGAAGCGGCAGCGATTCGAGGACGGTCTGTCCGAGTGGGTCGGCCTCGACGCGTGCGCCGACGAGCATCCCGGCGTGGGGTAGGCTGCGGTAGTTCGGGCATCACGACGATGCTCACCGTCGTGGGATACCGGCGGGCCGGGATCGTGCCCGGTTCCGCATGCAATACCGGCATCGGCTTTCCTTGCGGCGATCCACTGCGCCCTCCGAGATCGTCTCGGGGTGCGTGCACGCTGCATCGAAAGGCAGTTCTGTACCTATGACCGTTTCCTTCTCCGACCTCGGCGTCCCCCGGACCCTGGTGGCATCCCTGGGCGACAGCGGCATCACGAGCCCGTTCCCGATCCAGGTCGACACGCTGCCCGACACGCTGGCCGGCCGTGACGTGCTCGGCCGGGGCCGCACGGGCAGTGGCAAGACGCTGGCGTTCTCCATTCCGCTCGCCGCGCGCCTGGCCGGCCGCGCCACCCGCGAGGCCGGCCGCCCGCGTGGGCTGGTGCTGGCTCCCACCCGCGAGCTGGCCACGCAGATCGCCGCGGTCGTCGAGCCCCTCGCGCGGGTCGCCGGGCTGCGGGTGACCACCATCTTCGGCGGAGTGTCGCAGAACCGGCAGGTCGACGCGCTGCGCCGCGGCGTGGACATCGTGATCGCCTGCCCGGGCCGCCTCGAGGACCTGATGCGGCAGAAGTTCGTCACGCTCGACGCGGTGGAGATCACCGTGCTCGACGAGGCGGACCACATGGCCGATCTCGGCTTCCTGCCCGGCGTGACGCGCATCATGAACGCGACCCCCAAGGACGGTCAGCGCCTGCTGTTCTCGGCCACGCTGGACAACGGCGTCGACAAGCTCGTCAAGCGGTTCCTGCGCAACGAGGTGCTGCACTCGGTCGACGAGGCGCACTCCCCGGTGGCGGCGATGACCCATCACGTGTTCGACGTCGACAACGCCGACACGAAGAAGGACCTCGTGCGGACCCTGGCGTCCGGTACGGGCCGGCGAATCCTGTTCATGCGCACCAAGCATCAGGCCCGCAAGCTCGCCCGTCAGCTCACCGAGTCCGGCATCCCGGCGGTCGATCTGCACGGCAACCTGTCGCAGAACGCGCGCGACCGCAACCTCGCGGCGTTCTCCTCCGGTGAGGCGCGTGTGCTCGTGGCCACCGACGTCGCGGCCCGCGGCGTCCACGTCGACGACGTGGAACTGGTGGTGCACGTCGACCCGCCGGCCGAGCACAAGGCGTACCTGCACCGTTCGGGCCGTACGGCCCGCGCCGGGAGCACCGGCGACGTCGTGACCGTGGTGCTGCCCGAGCAGCGCAAGGATCTGGCCGTCATCATGCGCAAGGCCGCGATCAAGGTCACTCCGGTGCGGGTGACGGCGAAGTCGGAGCACGTGCTGGACCTGGTCGGCGAGATCGCCCCGCACGTGAGCCCGTCGGTCAAGCAGGCCGCACCGGCCCCGTCCGGCGGTGGATCGCGACGGCCGG
>NZ_PCZU01000221.1:0-1381 GCF_002887785.1 Rhodococcus sp. ENV425 | reverse complement strand
GAGATCAGCTCGGCGACCAGGGGGATCGCGCCGCCGCCACCGGTGAGCAGCACCCGCCCCACGTCGGACGGCTCGACCCCGGCGCCGCGCAGCGCCTCGTGCACCAGCGCGATCGACGCCTGCAGCGGGCCGCGGGCGAGTTCCTCGAACTCGTCGCGGACGAGACGCACGTCCCGCCGCACGCCGGGCAGGTCGATCGCGACGACCGTCTC
This sequence comes from Rhodococcus sp. ENV425, assembly GCF_002887785.1. Lineage (NCBI taxonomy): Bacteria > Bacillati > Actinomycetota > Actinomycetes > Mycobacteriales > Nocardiaceae > Rhodococcus > Rhodococcus sp. ENV425. The sequence goes on along the minus strand of NZ_PCZU01000221.1, from coordinate 1,169 downwards.
GGTGTCGGTCGACAGCTGTTCCTTCGCGGCCGTCGCGCGGGCACGCAGCTCGGCCAGCGCCGCCGTCATGGGGGCGGCGAACGGATCGAAGTCGGGGACGTCGTCGCGCACGGTGTCCAGCAGATGGGTGGTGACCAGGTGGTCGAGGTGACCGCCGCACACGTCCTCGCTGCCGATCGGGCGACCGAGGAGCACCGGCTCGGCGCCGGTGCGCAGCACCGAGACGTCGAGAGTGCGGGCGCCGAGGTCGTAGACGACGACCACGCCGTCGCCGAGGGGGCCCTGGGCGGCGTCGAGCCAGCGCACCGCGGCGACGGGTTCGGGCATCAGCGTCACGTCGGGCAGACCGGCCCGCGACAGCGCATCGCGCAACGCATCGACGGTGTAGCCGGCCCACGGCGCCGGATGCGCCACCGTGATCGTGGGCGCCTCCGGCAGGTCACGCGACGCCTCGTGCACCAGGCAGCCGATCGCCGTGGCGGTGAGGTCCTCCCCGGAGTACGACGCCCCGTTGTCGGCGAGCACCCCCACCGGATCCCCGACCCGGCTCACGAAGTCGGTGAACACCAGCGAACCCGGCGCGGCCGGACGACGACCGAGGTGCGGCGCGTCGTCGGCGGGAAGGTGCAGCTCGCTGGCGCGGGACAGGACGACCGGGCGGTACGTGTCGGCGCGATCGAACGCGGTGGCCGCCACCGAGTCCGCCGAACCGATCGTGACTCCGAGTCCTGTTGCCATGTCGTTTCGCTCCCCTGGTCGGGGCGGACGGATCCGCCGTGTCGCGTTGGATGTCGTAATCGGACACGATGTCGTTAGCCCGATTCGAGACCTTCGGCCCCGGCGCGGGGGCGATCCCCCTATCCGTCCCGATCCCCTAACCCCCGCCCCCGTACGGGCCCCGGACCGATGGGGGACTCCGCCCCCTTGGGCGGGGGACGGGCCGTTCGTAGCGTGAATCGCAGAACACCGACCTCAGGAGATGCGATGTCCACCAACGCTGTGCTCGACTTCATCCTCAGCCTGCTGCGCGACGAAGAGGCCCTCGCCCGCTACTGCGCGAACCCCGACGCCGCCCTGGCCCAGGCCGGTCTCGCCGACGTGTGCCACGCCGACATCGTCGCCGTCGCGCCCCTGGTCGCCGACAGCGGACTGTTCGCGGGGACGGCCGC
>NZ_PCZU01000220.1:53555-58341 GCF_002887785.1 Rhodococcus sp. ENV425 | reverse complement strand
GTTGGTGAGGTCGCTGTCGCTCCGCTCGGCGGGCTGGTTCTCCGGCGAGAGCAACGCGGCGTGGAACGCGGAAAACGCCGTCGCATCACCGGTCTGCGCGACGCACTGGCCGGCCGCGACCGCGCGGGTCGAGTAGTCGCCGCTCGCGGAGAGCTGATCGAGGAACGCGAGCATGTGGTACCGCACGGCGACGTCGCCGGCGTCGACCGCCTGCGCGAGTTCCTGGCCGTGCTTGTGCTCGAGCTCGGCGCAGTACGGACACAGCGGATCCTCGAACAGGTCGATCGTGGTCGCGGCGTCGGGAAGACCGAGCACGATGACACCGTCGTCCTGCAGCTCCACCTGCACCGCGGTGTTCTGCACCGTCCCGTAGCCCTCGTTGCGCGCCTTGCCCCGGTTCGACTGCCACAACACCCCCCCGATGACCAGCACCGCGATGACCAGGACCGCGATGCCGCCGAGGATGAAGGTGGACTTGCTCGACGTCGGCTCCGGCGTGTACTTGACCGGTTTGACCTTCTTCGCGCTCACGGAATCTGCCCTTCGCTGCTCGGGGATCGATGCGGGATCACTCTGCCATCGCGGGCTGAGTGCGTGCTGAGAGCCTCGCCCGTGAGCCGAGACCGAGCGCGAACGGACTGCGCGGGAACACCGTCAACCACCCGGCCAGGGCGAGGAAGCCGAGGTCTCGTGCGATCTCCCCGGCGTAGTCCCAGCCGTTCACGTCCGCCGCTCCACCGCCGCCGAAGCATCCGCAGTCGATGGACAGGCCGCGGGCCCAGACCGAGGCGATCACCGCGATCAAGGTCAGCAGCGCAGCCGCGCCCACGACCGCTGCGGCGCGCACCGCGAGTCCGATCAGCAGCAGCAGGCCGAGCACGAGTTCGAGGATCGGCAGACCGGCCGCAACGGGCCGTACGAGCGCCTCGGGCAACAACTGGTATGCGCGGACGGCCACGACGGTCTGTGACGGATCGGCGAACTTGATCCATCCGGAGATCAGCCACACGGCAGCGAGACCGAGCCGGGCGATCAGGCTGAACAGGGGAATCCACACCCCTTCGACAGTACCGACGACTGGGGTCAGATCTCCGTGGCTTCGGTCACTGTGGGTTTCCGGGCGGGCCGCGGCGCCAGCGCCCAGGGCACGGCGACGAGCAGCATGACGGCGCCGGTCACGGCGAAGGCGGCCCCGTACGACACCTGCTGAGCCAGGATTCCGGCGGCGACCGGTCCGATCACCGCCCCCACATCCGCGGTCATCTGGAACGTCGCCAGCACCGGGCCCCCGCGCGCCCTGCTGCCGACCACGTCGGCGACGGACGCCTGCTGGGCCGGGTTCATCAGGCCGGACCCGACGCCGGCCAGCAGCGACGTCGCGAAGAACAGCGCGAGGTTCGTGGTGAGGCCCATCGCGATCGTGCTGGTCCCGCACACCACCAGCCCCAGCAGGACGAACGGGCGGCGGCCGAACCGGTCGGACAACCGCCCGGAGACCATCAGGACCAGGGCATTGCCCACGGCGAACACCGTCAGTGCCACCCCGGCGAGGCCGGCGTCGCGCCCGAGGACCTCCACGACGAACAGCGGCACCATCGCCACCCGCACGCCGAAGACGACCCAGCCGTTGGCGAAGTTCGACCCGAGCGCGGCCCGGTACACCGGCGACCGCAGAGCCTCCCGCAGCCGCATCACCGGCATGGCGCCGCCGGAGTCCGGCACGGCAAGCGCGGAGTGACGCAGGCTCACGAACACGACCGCCGCCGCGACGAGCAGCGCCACCGCATAGATGAGGAACGGTGCCCGCAGGCCCAGCCCGACCAGGGCGCCCCCGGCGAGGGGGCCACCGATGTTGCCGAGCAGGAAGCTCGTCGCGTAGAGCCCCGACACCCGGCCCCGCGCGTTCGGCGGCGAGATGCGAATCAGCAACCCGAGCGCCGAGACGGTGAACATGGTGGAGCCGATGCCGCCGAGCGCCCGGAACAGCAGCAGCTGCCAGTAGTCCGTCGCGAAGGCGCAGGCGCCGGTGGACAGCGCCACGATGAGCACACCGGCGGTGTACACCGGCCGCTCCCCCAGCCGCTGCACGAGGTTTCCGCTCGCGGGGGCGAACAGCAGGCGCATCGCCGCGAACGCCGAGATGACGACGGACGCCGCGGTGACCCCCACCCCGAAGCTGCGCGCGAACTGCGGCAGCGCGGGTGCGACGAGACCGAAACCGAGGGCGATGACGAAGGCCGCGCTGACCAGGACCCAGATCTCCCGCGGCAGGGCGGCGTCGCGTGTTCGCATGATGGCCTGATGTTAGCGACGCGCACGACCGGGAGGGCGGGCGCGTCCCGCCGGTGCGGGCTCAGCCGAGGACGTGGGACACCAGGTCCCGCGCCGCGTCCTGGACGCGGGCGAGATGCTCCGGGCCGAGGAACGATTCGGCGTAGATCTTGTACACGTCCTCGGTGCCGGAGGGCCGGGCCGCGAACCACGCGTTCTCCGTCGTGACCTTCAGGCCCCCGAGCGCGGCACCGTTGCCCGGCGCGGCGGTGAGGGTCGCGGTGATCGGCTCGCCGGCGAGTTCGGTGGCGTCGACCTGGTCGGGCGAGAGCTTCGCCAGGACGGCCTTCTGCTCGCGCGTCGCGGGCGCGTCGACCCGGGCGTACGACGGGTCGCCGTAGCGCTCGGCGAGCTCGGCGTAGCGCCGGGAGGGGGTCGTGCCGGTCACGGCGGTGATCTCGGACGCGAGCAGGGCCAGCAGGATGCCGTCCTTGTCGGTGGTCCACACCGAGCCGTCGCGCCGCAGGAAGGAGGCGCCGGCGCTCTCCTCTCCACCGAAGCCGAGGCTGCCGTCGAGCAGGCCGGGAACGAACCACTTGAAGCCCACCGGCACCTCGAGCAGACCCCGGCCCAGGCCCGCGGCCACGCGGTCGATCATCGACGAGCTCACGAGGGTCTTGCCGACCTTCGCCTCGGCCGACCATCCGGACCGGTGCCGGTACAGGTAGTCGATGGCGACCGCGAGGTAGTGGTTCGGGTTCATCAGCCCCCCGTCGGGGGTGACGATGCCGTGCCGGTCGGCGTCGGCGTCGTTGCCGGTCGCCAGGTCGTAGCGGTCGCGGGCGCCGATCAGCGACGCCATCGCGTTGGGCGACGAGCAGTCCATCCGGATCCTGCCGTCGGTGTCGAGGGTCATGAACCGCCAGGTGGCGTCGACGAGCGGGTTGACGACGGTCAGGTCCAGCCGGTGCCGCTCGGCGATCTCGCCCCAGTAGTCGACGCTGGCGCCGCCGAGCGGATCGGCGCCGACGCGCAACCCGGCGTCGCGGACGGCGTCGAGATCCACGACGTTCGGCAGGTCGTCGATGTAGGCGGCGAGGAAATCGTGCCGGCCGGCGTCGGCGAGCGCCCGGACGGCGGGCACCCGGCGCACCCCGTTCAGCCCCGCGGCGAGCAGTTCGTTGGCGCGCGCCGCGATCGCCGACGTCGCATCGGTGTCGGCGGGCCCGCCGTGCGGCGGGTTGTACTTGAAGCCGCCGTCGCGGGGTGGATTGTGCGACGGGGTGACGACGATGCCGTCGGCGCGGGCACCGGATCCAGCGCCGGCGTTGTGCCGCAGGATCGCGTGGCTCACGGCCGGGGTCGGCGTGTAGCGGTCGCGAGCGTCGATCACCACGTCGACGCCGTTGGCGGCGAGCACCTCGAGTGCGCTCGTCCACGCCGGCTCCGACAACGCGTGGGTGTCGCGGCCGAGGAACAGCGGACCGGTGATCTGCTGCGCCGCCCGGTACTCGACGATCGCCTGGGTGGTGGCGAGGATGTGCTGCTCGTTGAAGGCGCCGTCGAGGCTGGAACCGCGGTGACCGGAGGTGCCGAAGGCCACCTGCTGCATCGGATCCTGCGGGTCCGGCGTCACCGTGTAGTACGCGGTGACCAGGTGCGCGAGGTCCTCCAGATCCTCCGCCGCCGCCGGTTGTCCCGCTCGTTCGTGCGCCATGTGACCTCCTCGTCCACCCGACCTTGCCCTGCTCATCTTGCCCGCCCGGCGTGCCCGGCGCGCGCCGATCGCCGTCGGTCAGGACGTGAGGGCATACCCGGCCCAGGCCGCGGCCGTGCCGGCGAGCACGCTCACCGCCGCATACACCGTCGCGGTGACCGGGCGGCGCACCCGGACGAGACCGACCGTCTCGACGGCGAACGTCGAGTAGGTGGTCAGGCCCCCGCAGAACCCCGTGCCGAGCAGCGCGAACGTCGAGGGCGCGAGCGCGGCCCCGGACAGCACACCGAGCAGCAGGCAACCGAGGACGTTGACGGTCAGGGTCGCCACCGGGACGCTGCGGTAGGAGCGGACGTGCCGGCCCGCGAGATAGCGCAGGACCGCTCCGGCACCGCCGCCCAGGGCGACGAGCAGGACGGTCATCGGGCCGTCCGGTGCCGCCACGCCTCGCCGGCCGCCATGCCGGCGCGCGCCGCCGCGAGTGCCCCCACGAGCGTCACGGCCACATAGACGACGGCAGTCGCGGGGTGGCGAACCGCGTCGACGGCGAACGTGGAGAAGGTTGTGAAGCCGCCGAGTACACCGACGCCGAGGAACAGGCGCCACAGCCGGTCGGGACCGAGCATCGCTGCGACGACGCCGAGCAGCAGCGAACCGGCGATGTTGATCGCCGCGATCGTCCAGATGCCGGGGAATTGCACGGACAGCGCGTATCGGGTGACGGCGCCCACCGCGCCGCCCGCGGCGACGACGGCCGTCGGCTTGTACTCCATGCCGGTAACCGTAGAGGTCCGGCAT